>NZ_JBNFXP010000022.1:0-61718 GCF_052877535.1 Vibrio sp. PNB23_22_6
TGGAGCGACACACGAGGTTCGAACTCGTGACCTCAACCTTGGCAAGGTTGCGCTCTACCAACTGAGCTAGTGTCGCATCAACAACGTTTACGCTGTTCAGGGCTGCGAATTATAAGAGCATTTTTTTGTGATGCAAGTCCTTCGTTCAAAAAATCTTTATTTTTTTATCAAACGATGAAAAAGCAAGCAAAAGCTCCATGTATTACAACAAATTGGATCGCAGCCTTAACAGTTAGATCTTAAAAATCGTCTCACGATAGTATTTAAGTTCCGCAATCGACTCGCGAATATCATCCAAGGCCAAATGCGTGCCTTGTTTCGAAAAACCATTTAGCACTTCAGGTTGCCAACGACGAGTCAATTCTTTTAGCGTACTTACATCAAGGTAGCGATAGTGGAAGTACTCTTCTAACTCAGGCATATGCTTATACAAAAAACGGCGATCTTGGCCGATGCTGTTGCCACAAATTGGGGATACTCCTTTTGGTACCCACCTTTCAAGAAATTCGATCGTTTGTGCTACCGCATCGTGCTCCGAAATTTCACTATTTCGAACTCGCTCAACCAAACCACTTGCCGTGTGTGTATTCGTACACCACTCATCCATTTTTGCCAGTTCATCTTCTGGCTGATGTATTGCAAGTACTGGACCTTCAGCCAAAATATTCAGCTCACTATCAGTAACGATAGAAGCAATTTCGATGATTTTGTGCGTCTCAGGATCAAGCCCGGTCATCTCTAAATCAACCCAAATTAAGTTTTGATCGCTAAAGGACATGGTTACGCCGCCTATTTGTTTATCGATAAAAGAGGTACTATACCTGAAAATACTTGAAACACGATACTCACAAGCTTGAGCCGAGATCGGACTCAATCGTTCGAGTTAACACACATTAAGTACAAAATTGTGGCAAAAAAGAAAAAGTTAACCAAAGGTCAGGTGCGACGCGTACGCAGCAACCAACAGAAACGCTTAAAGAAGCAAGAAGACTCAATCCAATGGGATGAGAACATGTTAGGCGCGAGCAAGCAGGGCTTAGTGATCACTCGCTTCGGCCAGCACGCTGACGTTGAAGACCTTGATACAGGTGAAGTTCAACGCTGTAACCTCCGCCGTGGCATCGAGTCCCTAGTATCGGGAGACCGCGTACTGTGGCGCGAGGGTCTTGAATCTATGGCTGGTATTTCCGGTGTGGTAGAGGCCGTTGAGCCACGCACATCTGTACTGACTCGCCCTGACTACTACGACGGCTTGAAACCCGTTGCGGCGAACATAGATCAAATGGTCATCGTTTCCTCAGTTCTACCTGAGCTGTCATTAAACATCATTGACCGCTATTTAGTCGCATCAGAAACACTGAACATTGCACCGCTGTTGGTCCTAAACAAAATTGACCTACTCGAAGCTGAAGATCGTGCGATGTATGAAGAGTGGCTTGCTGAATACCAACGCATTGGCTACAAGGTTCTTTTTGTTAGTAAGCAAAGCGGTGAAGGTATTGCAGAACTAGAAGCGCTACTTCGTGGCCGAATCAACATTTTTGTGGGTCAGTCCGGTGTCGGTAAATCAAGCCTTGTAAACGCACTCATGCCAGGACTTGAGCAAGAGGTAGAAGAAGGTGAAATCTCTGAAAACTCAGGTTTAGGTCAGCACACGACCACTGCGGCACGTCTATACCATATACCAAGTGGTGGCGATTTGATTGACTCACCTGGAGTTCGTGAGTTTGGTCTTTGGCACTTAGAAGCGGAAGAAGTGACTAAAGCCTTTGTGGAGTTCCGTCCATATCTGGGAGGTTGTAAGTTCCGAGACTGTAAGCACAATGATGATCCAGGCTGTATATTGCGAGAAGCAGTAGAAAAAGGTGAAGTCAGTGAAGTACGCTTTGATAATTACCACCGCATTCTAGAAAGCATGAGTGAAAATAAAGCAAATCGTCAGTACTCTCGTAACAAGAAAGCCGATCTGTAACTGTGTTAGCGCTGCAACTGTGTAAGAATTCGTCACCGAATACTGACAAGCAGATAGAATTTAAGTAACATCACGCGCCCTAAAACGAGAATCTAACAGAAGTATCGGAATTAAAAATGGACAAGATTAAAGTTGGACTGCAGTACTGGATCCCACAGCATGGCCTCACTCGTCTAGTGGGCAAACTAGCTTCAGCCAAGGCTGGCGGTCTAACAACAGCAATCATTCGCTGGTTTATCAAACAATATAATGTGAACATGGATGAGGCGAAGCACTCCGACCCTAAGCACTTCAGAACCTTCAATGAGTTCTTTGTACGTGAACTAAAAGACGGTGTGCGTCCAATCTCGGAAGACGAAGCAGTGATCACTCACCCTGCAGATGCTTGCGTAAGCCAATTTGGCCCAATTGAAGACGGCCAGCTAATCCAAGCTAAAGGTCATCACTTCTCTGCGCAAGAATTGCTTGGCGGTGATAAGAAGCTCGCAGAAGAGTTTCAAGACGGCTCCTTCGCGACGCTATACCTATCTCCTCGTGATTACCACCGCGTGCACATGCCATGTGATGGCACATTACGTCAGATGATTTACGTCCCAGGAGACCTGTTCTCGGTTAACCCGCTAACGGCAGAAAACGTTCCAAACTTATTTGCACGTAACGAGCGCGTAGTATGTATCTTCGATACCGAATTTGGCCCAATGGCGCAAGTACTGGTTGGTGCTACTATCGTAGGCAGTATAGAGCAAGTATGGGCTGGTACTATCACGCCACCACGCGGTAACACTATCTACAGATGGGATTACCCGGCAGAAGGCGACAAAGCCGTTATCTTGAAGAAAGGTGAGGAAATGGGCCGCTTCAAGCTTGGCTCAACGGTTATCAACCTGTTCGTAAAAGATGCCATCATATTCGATGAGAGTATGGAAAACGGCAAGCCAACAGTGATGGGAACCCCTTACGCTCATAAGCAGTAAGCTTACTGCCAACATTGATTTAAAAGCCTCCACTCGCGGGGGCTTTTTTATTGACGAAAAGCAAAACTCTGTTCGAAATTTCGCCTTTCTTATCTAAACTCATACCCATCTCTAAGTCCCTAAAAACACAATCGTTTAATCTAACATCAGAAATGAATTGTGTAAGGGGCAATCGATGCCGAAGATGAGTGCGGGCACACTGGGCAAATTACTGGTGTGCTTATTAGTTCCACTGGGCGTCTTGATGATGCCGAACGATATGATTCCAATTGACGATCTCACCTTAATCCAACATCGTCTTCTGGCTATATTTCTTCTTGCTGCACTGCTGTGGGTACTTGAGCCCGTCCCCGTTTTCGCTACTTCGATTCTGATTATCGCACTTGAATTGATCATGATATCGGACAAAGGTTTACACCTATTTCGTAACCCACCAGCGGGGCACGATTTAGGTGAGTTGATTGCTTATACAGACATCTTCTCTGCTTTTTCCTCCCCTATCATCATTCTCTTCATGGGCGGCTTTGCTCTTGCGATTGCCGCTTCTAAATACGAACTCGACAACAATCTCGCCCGCGTTCTACTCAAACCGTTTGGTACTCAGCCAAAGTTCATCATGTTGGGTTTAATGCTGATCACCGCGGTGTTCTCCATGTTTATGTCGAATACGGCAACTACGGTCATGATGTTGGCGCTCCTTGGCCCTATTGTAGCGTCAGCACCAAAAGGTGACTTAGGCATTAAAGCCCTCGTATTGTGTATTCCAATTGCTGCTAATACGGGGGGGATCGCAACCCCAATAGGTACGCCGCCTAACGCAATTGCCCTGCAGTACTTAACGGAAGAAAACAGCATCGACTTCCTATCTTGGATGATGATGGGTTTACCGTTCGTAATGGTACAGTTGACTATCGCTTGGTTCTTGCTGCAAAAGTTCTTTCCTTCTAATGAGCCAGAAATGAAACTTCGTTTGAATGGTAAATTTGAAAAGAGTTGGCGCGCGATTGTGGTTTACATCACCTTCGCGATGACGATCCTGCTGTGGATGACAACCAAGGTACACGGCATGAACACGTATGTGGTGGCGATCATTCCGCTCGCGGTTTTTACTCTAACGGGCATCATGGGCAAAGAAGAACTCAAGCTCATTAACTGGGATGTGCTATGGCTGGTTGCCGGGGGTATCGCGATTGGTATTGCGCTGGATAAAACCGGTTTAGCGGAAGCCCTTGCTCATGCGATTGATTACGAGTCCCTTTCTCCATTTTCGGTCGTGGTTGCCCTATCGGTTGTGTGTTGGTTAATGGCGAACTTTATGTCCAATACCGCAACCGCGAACTTATTGATGCCTATCGCAGCAGCCATTGGTGCTTCGATGCCTAGTCTTGTCGCTATTGGAGGTTTGCAAGGGTTACTCGTTGTCGTCGCGTTCTCCGCATCACTAGGGATGATCTTACCAGTCTCTACCCCACCAAACTCTCTGGCTTACTCAACTGGATTAATCGAAAGTAAAGACATGGCCAAGGTCGGCTTAATTATCGGCTTAATTGGTTTGTTTATTGTTTACGGTGCCGTTCTCATACTATTCTAGATGGCGGATCACTGAGGTGTGGACAAGCACCTCAGTGGTTCTCCAACGAAATTCTTTACCATCTGATCTATAAACTAATTCTCTCCAGATTCTGCTCCCATATTCATTCAACAAATTTTTGAGCGTTATTGGCACTAATCACCTCAAGTATATCGAATGAGTGTCGATATATAACTTACAGCCTTTCATGTCAGTATTCGTACTTGAATCGTCTCATACCACTTGGAGTCACTGATAGTGACATTAAACTTCTTGTCTGTTTTATGAAGATAGGACAATGAGAAACACAATAAAATTAAAAATACAGATTGCGATTGCGATCATTATCGCCATTGTTAGTGGTGTTCAAGCTTGGGTGTCAATAAGTCAACTGCATGAAGAAACGTCCTCAACGCTCAACCGCGAAATTCAAAACATTTCTTACTCCACAGGTCATTACATCAGTGACTGGCTTGCGATTCGCAGCGACATGATGCTCGCCAGCGAAAACCGGATCGCAAACACTGACGATGCGGATAGAGAAATGCTATTAACTAAACGAGCAGGTAAATTCCTCTCGGTATATGCGGGGTTCTCTGATGGCACTATCATCTATGGCGACAAGAGCGAATCTTGGCCATCCAATTATGATCCTCGCACTCGCCCTTGGTACCAAGATGCGATGTCGCAATCTAACCTGATCATCACTGAGCCTTATCAAGATTTTGATGGCAGTGTTGTTGTGAGTTTTGCAAAAGCCTTTAACCAAGGGAAACAAGGTGTACTGGCTGCCGATCTAACCGTTACCGATATCATCAATGAAGTGTTGAATATTAAAATGGATAACGATGGATTTGCATTTCTCGTCGATGGAAACAACAACCTTGTTGCGTACAAAGATGAAAATTTGAGCCAAAAACCACTGACAGACCTCAACTCTGCATTGACTCACAGTACAATGATGGATCTGGCGGATGATGCGAAGCTAGATACCATTCCATGGCCAAATCAAGGCGATAAGTTGATCTACGTTGCAAAAGTACCTAATACCGACTGGTCTTTAGGTATCGTGCAAGACAAACAAATGGCATTTGCCTCGGTTTCCGAACAAATGAGTTTTACCGCGATGGTTTCTATCGTGATGTACTTGATTATCGCGACGATCAGCACTTACACCATCACGCGTTTACTCAGCCCTCTTCAAACGTTATCTGAAGCTATTTCCGAACTGTCTCAAGGTGAGGGGGATTTAACTCAACGCATTAAAATTGAACGTATGGATGAAATTGGTGAACTGGCAACGCACGTGAATCAATTTTTAGCGCAAATGCAAGCCATGCTAAAAGACATTGTAGAAAACAGCGAGCAGCTTTCAGAGCAAGCAAACCAAACAAACGAGTTATCCGCAACGGCGGTTGGGCGCGTTGAACATCAACAAAATGATGTCAACCAAATTGCGACAGCAATTCACGAAATGTCAGCTACAGCGGCAGAAGTTGCGAGCCACGCAGAACTGACGGCAAGTGCTTCACAACACTCTGCATCGGCATGTATTGAAGGACAGAATGTCATTCAGAAGAACCGTGAAGCGATCGTGGTACTGGCAGAGCAAGTGAGTGATGCTGCGAACGTCATTTCTGAACTCGAAGCCAATACGCAAAGCATCAACAAAATCTTGTCGACTATTCAAGGTATCGCAGAGCAAACAAACTTACTCGCACTCAACGCCGCGATTGAAGCCGCGCGAGCTGGTGAGCAAGGTCGTGGTTTTGCCGTAGTAGCAGATGAAGTCCGTGAACTTAGCCAACGCACGCATGGTTCAACAGAAGAAATTCGCACCATGATTGAAACGTTGCAAAACAACACTAAACTGGCGGTGCATAGCATGCAAAGCAGCACCAGTTTGGCAGATACCAGCGTTGATTATGCTCAGCAGGCGCACGATAGTCTAACGAGCATCACCAACACAATCACGGAAATCAATGACATGGCGATGCAAATTGCAAGTGCAGCGGAAGAGCAACGTGCAGTGAGCGAAGACATTAGCCGCAATACACAAGGTATCAAAGACGATGCTGACGCCATTGCCGAGCAATCACTCAAGAGCAGCGAAAGCGCACGTCAGATGTACGATACCGCTAACACCATGCGTGAGAACATCAGTCGCTTTAAAGTCTAAAGCCATATCCTGAAAGCAGCTCAACGGGCTGCTTTTTTATTGGGACTGATAGGCGCTTTTAGAACTTTGTAAATTCATGCATATTAGAGTATCTCCCAGCTCTACAAGGATGTCTCGCAATCATGGGTTATGAATGGCTGGCGCTGTGCGCTGCTTTCCTATGGGCTATCTCTAGCTTAATTTCTGTTATTCCTGCTCAGCATCTCGGTGCGTTTGCTTATAGCCGTTGGCGTATGGGCTGTACGGTGGTGATTCTCTCTAGCATGGCTTGGATAACGGGTGGCTGGCTAAGTGTCTCGGCAGAACACATTACGCCAATGATGACGTCCGGTTTGATTGGTATTTTTATTGGCGATACGGCGCTTTTCGCTTGTTTGAATCGCATGGGACCGCGCCAAGCCGGCTTACTGTTCTCTTGCCATGCAGTGTTCTCTGCCATCTTAGGTTACTTCCTGTTTAGCGAAAGCATGACAGCCATGGAGCTGATTGGTGCAGCCTTAGTCTTCAGCGGTGTAGTGATGGCGATTTTCTACGGTCGACGCGGGCAAGCCAGCAATGCGCTGGAAGCAATCAAAGGTAATGTTTGGATCGGCATCGGGCTGGGTTTAACCGCCGCCATGTGTCAGGCGCTAGGTGGCATCATCGCCAAACCTGTCATGCAAACCAGTGTCGACCCTGTAGCCGCCTCTACTATTCGTATGTTGAGTGCTTTCATCGCACACTGTGCACTCTGGTTAATTGGCGCAAAAATAGCGCGCGCAACGCAAACCATCACATGGAAAGTCTTTGCCATTACAGCATTAAACGGCTTTCTGGCCATGGCGATTGGTATGACGTTGATTCTGTACGCGCTGCGTGAGGGTAATGTGGGCATGGTGGCCCTGCTTTCTTCAACAACGCCTATCATGTTGCTGCCGCTGCTGTGGGTTTATACCAAGAAACGCCCAAATCGATTTGCTTGGTTAGGTGCCGTCTTGGCAGTTATTGGTACTGGCATCTTGGTTCAATAGCATCCCAACACAAACCATCAAAAAACAAAATCACAGAGACAAAAAAGCCCGAGTCAAACTCGGGCTTTTATCATTCTGAATGCTCAGTTAATTACTTAACTAGCACTTCACCAGACATTTCTGCCGGGATGTCTAGACCCGCGAGAGAAAGCATGGTTGGAGCAAGGTCAGACAGTTTACCGCCTTCTTTGAACTCAACCGCTTTGTCACCTACGTAGATTAGAGGTACTGGTAGGTTAGTGTGAGCAGTGTGGATGCCGCCAGTTTCAGGGTCGATCATCATTTCTGCGTTACCGTGGTCCGCCGTAATCAGTAGTTGACCGCCAACTTCTTTGATCGCTTCAACCACTTTACCAACGCTTTCGTCTAGTGCTTCGATAGCTTGCTCAGCCGCTTCGTAAACGCCAGTGTGACCAACCATATCTGCGTTCGGGTAGTTACAGATGATAGTATCGAACTTACCAGACTTGATAGCCGCAACCATCTTCTCTGTTAGCTCTGGAGAGCTCATTTCTGGCTGCATGTCGTAAGTTGCTACTTTTGGAGAAGCAACAAGTTGACGCTCTTCACCTTCGAATTCGTTCTCAATACCACCGTTGAAGAAGAACGTTACGTGCGCGTATTTCTCTGTTTCAGAGATACGTAGCTGAGTTTGACCTTGCTTAGATAGCCACTCACCGTACGTGTTTTCTAGAGACGTTGGTGGGAATGCAATAGCTAGAGGGATGTCAGCCGCGTATTGAGTCAGCATCACGAAGTTGATTGCTGGGAATACAGCGCGCTCGAAGCCGTCAAATGCAGGTACGAATGCACGTGTGATTTGACGTGCACGGTCAGCACGGTAGTTCATGAAGATAACTGCATCGCCATCTTGCATGATTGCGTCTTCTTGACCTTCGACTTTGATTGCCGTTGCTTTAACGAACTCGTCATTTTCACCGCGAGCGTAAGCCGCTTCTAGACCCGCAACTGCCGTATCGAAAGTGAACTCAGCTTTCGCTTGAGTTAGAAGATCGTAAGCCACTTGAACGCGATCCCAGTTGTTGTCACGATCCATTGCGTAGTAACGGCCCACTAGAGAAGCAACGCGACCTTTACCTAGTTTCGCAAATAGGTCTTGGAAACGTTGTAGTGAATTTTCTGCACTACGTGGTGGTGTGTCACGACCGTCTAGGAAGCAGTGTAGGTAGATTTTCTCAGCGCCACGAGCGGCAGCCATTTCAACTGCTGCGTAGATGTGATCTTCGTGAGAGTGAACACCACCTGGAGACATAAGACCCATGATGTGTACTGCTTTCTCAGTTTTTACAGCAGAGTCGATGGCTTCAACTAGCGCAGCTGTCTCAGCGAACTCACCGTCAGAGATAGACTTAGTGATACGAGTTAGATCTTGGTATACAACACGACCTGCACCGATGTTGGTGTGACCAACTTCTGAGTTACCCATTTGGCCATCAGGCAGACCAACGTCCATACCTGACGCAGAGATTAGAGTGTGTGGATTGTTCGCAATCAGTGCATCCATTACTGGTGTTTTAGCATTGGCAATTGCGTTACTTGCTGTGTCTTCACGGTAACCGTAACCGTCAAGGATAACTAGAGCCAGTGGCTTCTTAGCAGACATAGTGATGACCTCATCAAATTTAAGTAACTTTCGGTGTAGAGCTTCGCTGCTCTATCTAACCTTGAAACAAAACTAGCGTAATTTTACTACACTTCTTAACCAAAACTGTAGGTTAAGATCAAATAATGTTTGCGATTTATTGTTGCTATCTTACAAGTTAGCAAGTAACCCGACTTGGTCAGCAAACGTGTTCCACAAGCATAGTCACTTTCAAGACGTTTTGTGCGGCCACCGAAATACTTTGGTGAAAAACGTTTTCTTGTGACCCAATAGTGCGCTTTTTCGACCAGAAGTGAAGTCATTTACGCCGATTAAATCGATAGGAGGAAGTGATAATAAACTAGCATAAATAGTAAGCTAGAGCGAGTTCCACTAGAAGCGCGTAGATCTCAATTATTCGTTAGAAAATTTTAACCCTCTCGCCTAAGACGATTAACCCCGCTATACTCCTGCTTTATTTTTCCGCCAACAGTGTAAGAGCTCAAGACATGCAAGAGTACATTGAATTTTTCCAACAAAACATGATTCTATCTTTGGTTTGGGTAGGTCTTCTTGTCGCATTCATCATGAACATCGTGAAATCGGCGACGTCAGCATACAAAGAAATCAACGTGAACCAATTGACCCACCTTATCAACCGTGAAAACGGCGTTGTAGTGGATATCCGCTCTAAAGATGAGTTCAAACAAGGTCATATCACCGACGCACTTCACATTTTGCCGTCAGACATCAAAGCAGGTAACGTTGGTAGCCTTGAAAATCGTAAATCAGACCCAATCATTGTGGTATGCAAAACGGGGCAAACCGCTCAAGAAAGTGCAAACCTACTAGCGAAAGCAGGCTTCGAAAACGTAAACCTACTGAAAAATGGTTTGATTGCATGGAACGAAGCGAACCTACCTCTAGTACGTGGTAAGAAATAAGGTTGCGGTAAAACAATTTGCCAGCCTCGTTGATATAAACTGAGCAAATAGAAAGCAGTTGAAGCGCCAAGGTGTGACGCTTTGCACGTAATACGCACTTCATCTAGTCAATAAAGATTTGCTCAGTTAGTCTCAGGACAAACCAGTTTTCTGGGTTTAGATAGCTCTAGGCCCAACAAATATTTATTAAGGATTTTAAAAATGGCTGAAGCAGCACCACAAGACGCACAACAGAACTTTGCAATTCAACGCATCTTCCTAAAAGACGTTTCTTTCGAAGCGCCTAACTCTCCAGTAATCTTCCAAAAAGAGTGGAACCCAGACGTTAAACTAGACCTAGACACTCAAAGCCGTGAGCTTGGTGAAGGCGTTTACGAAGTAATTTTACGTCTAACGGTTACTGTTAAGAACGAAGAAGACACCGCATTCCTATGTGAAGTTCAACAAGGTGGTATCTTCACTGCTGAGAAAATGGAAGCGGGTCAACTGGCACACTGCCTAGGCGCATTCTGCCCTAACATCCTATTCCCATACGCTCGTGAGACCATCTCAAGCCTAGTGGTTAAAGGAACGTTCCCTCAACTGAACCTAGCGCCAGTAAACTTCGATGCGCTATTCATGAACTACCTACAACAGCAAGCTCAACAAGGTGAAGCTAAAGCTGAAGCGTAATTCACGCTTTGTAAGTGACGTGCACTCCAAATGAATGAGTTCACGTCCTATACCTGAAGAAAATGCACAAAGCGTCCAACTAGCGATGCAATGTGCATTTTTTATTTCTGAAAGATCCTAGTTCCTAGCCCCTAGAGATCGTAAAATCTGGCGATTATGAACTAGATTCTACTAGTAGAAAGATAATTAGGCGGTAGCATGACACAAGCAAATACCAACAATGCTTACGGTAAAGACATCGCAATGACGGTGATTGGTGCGGGATCATACGGTACTTCTTTAGCAATTTCCCTTGCTCGCAACGGCGCGAACATCATCCTTTGGGGCCATGAGCCAGAGCACATGGCACGCCTTGAAGCAGACCGTGCTAACTATGAATTCCTACCTGGAATCGATTTCCCAGAGAGCTTGATTATTGAATCGGATTTAGAAAAGGCCGTTCAAGCAAGCCGTGACTTGTTAGTTGTCGTTCCGAGCCATGTCTTTGGCATCGTTTTAAATAGCTGCAAACCTTTCTTGCGCGAAGACTCTCGTATCTGTTGGGCAACCAAAGGCCTTGAGCCTGAAACGGGTCGCCTGCTAAAAGAAGTGGCGTTCGACATTATCGGTGAAAGCTATTCGCTTGCTGTACTATCAGGCCCAACGTTTGCAAAAGAGCTGGCGATGGGCATGCCAACGGCTATCTCGGTAGCTTCTCCAGATGCGGATTTTGTTGCTGATCTGCAAGAAAAGATTCACTGCAGCAAAACCTTCCGCGTCTATGCCAATAATGACTTCATCGGCATGCAACTTGGTGGTGCGGTGAAAAACGTTATCGCGATTGGCGCTGGCATGTCAGATGGCATCGGCTTTGGTGCCAACGCACGTACGGCACTGATTACTCGAGGTCTGGCAGAAATGAGCCGCCTTGGTGCCGCACTTGGTGCACAACCTGAAACCTTTATGGGCATGGCTGGCTTGGGTGATCTTGTTCTAACCTGTACTGATAACCAATCTCGTAACCGCCGCTTCGGTTTAGCGTTAGGCCAAGGCAAAGACGTCGATAAAGCACAAGAAGAAATCGGTCAGGTGGTTGAAGGCTACCGCAACACTAAGGAAGTTTGGATGCTATCCCAGCGCATGGGCGTTGAGATGCCAATTGTTGACCAAATATATCAAGTTCTGTATCAAGGAAAGGATGCACGCCTGGCAGCGCAAGATTTACTTGCTCGTGACAAAAAAGCCGAAGGAAAGTAGCACGCTACACGCCTTTGCACCTCATCTGAGAAGAATAGAAGTTGTCGGGTCACGAAAGAACCACTCAGGATATTGAGAATGAAGCACTGCGAAAAACAAAAAGTCTGGGACAAAATTGTTTCAGAAGCCCGTGAGATGTCAGAGCAGGAGCCGATGCTGGCGAGCTTTTATCATGCGACCATCATCAAGCATGAAAGTTTGTGCGCTGCACTGAGCTACATTCTGGCCAACAAATTGAACACTGCATCCATGCCCGCAATGGCAGTGCGTGAAGTCGTTGAGGAAGCCTTTGCCGCTGATCCAACAATTACGGACAGTGCCGCTTGTGACATTTGTGCCACGGTTAATCGCGACCCAGCGGTGTCAATGTGCTCAATGCCGTTATTGTACCTAAAGGGCTACCATGCCTTGCAAGGCTACCGAGTGGCTAACTGGTTGTGGAAGCAAGGCCGTCACGCGCTTGCGACTTACCTACAAAACCAGATTTCTGTTGCATGTCAGGTCGATATTCACCCTGCAGCGCATATTGGTAGTGGTATCATGCTAGATCATGCGACCGGCATCGTGATTGGTGAAACGGCCGTTGTCGAAAACGACGTATCGATTCTGCAAGATGTCACACTTGGTGGTACCGGTAAAGAATGCGGAGACCGCCACCCGAAAATTCGTGAAGGCGTAATGATCGGCGCAGGAGCAAAGATTCTTGGCAACATCGAAGTAGGCGAAGGCGCAAAAATTGGCTCTTGCTCCGTGGTATTGCAAGCAGTGCCGCCGCACACAACCGTGGCTGGTGTGCCTGCAAAAGTCGTTGGTCGTCCGAAAACGGACAAACCTTCTCTCGATATGGATCAAGGCTTTAATGGCAAATCGCAAAGCTTTATCCACGGGGATGGTATTTAATCGTCATCTGATCCTTTGGCAATAATGTGGTAGGTAACCCTCAAGTGCGAAAACAAAATCACCCAGTGCTACGCTCGGCTATGTTATTAACTTGTGCTTTATCTGCCACATATCCCCTCACCTCTTCGGCTGCCAGTCAGCAAGAGCTCAAAGGCGTATCTAGCGAAATCAATCGCCAGAAAAAATCGCTGACTTCTCAAGAAAAACAACTTAACGATCTGCAAAAATCGCTGAAAAACCAAGAACTCGGTATCTCTAAATTAGAGCACGAGATCAAGCAGACCAAAACTGACTTGGCGCAAGCGGATCAATACATCAATAAGTTGGAAGAGAAGATTGCTCTGCAAGAAGCTCAGCGTCAGACGCAAGAAGAAGAGCTGAAGCAGTTGCTGCAAACCTACTATGTGACCGAGCGAGCCAAGGCCAATGGACACCTTCTTAATGAAGGCGTAGAGGAAGACCGCATCAGCCAATACTTCCAGCACCTTGCTAAATCGCGTGCAAAAGTGATCGAAGCGATCACCCAAACTACCCAAGAGTTGGCGCACAACAAGAATCAACTTGAGCTCGAAAAAGCACAAATTGAAACCTTGCTCAAACAGCAATCGGAAAAGCGTTCATCTTTGGCAAGTACACAGTCGCAACGTAAAGGGACGCTGAACAAGATTCAAAAGAGCATCAAAGATGACAAGCGTTACCTAGCCGAATTACAACGCAACGAAACCCGTCTAAAAGCTGAGATTGCCAAAGCCGCGAAACGTAATGCTGTACCTATGGACGGTATCGCGAAACAACGCGGCAAACTGCCATGGCCACTGAAAGGCCACGTGCTGCATAACTTCGGCACCAAACAAACCGGTCAAGTTAACTGGAAAGGTATGGTATTGTCCGCCAGCTACGGCCAACAAGTTAAAGCGGTTTACCCGGGCACCGTGGTATTTGCCGAATACTTACGTGGCTATGGCTTAGTAGTACTGATCGACCACGGTAAAGGCGACATGACACTTTACGGCTACAACCAAGCCTTGACCAAGAAAGAAGGCGATAAGGTAACCGCAGGTGAAGTTATTGCCCTAGCGGGGGATACCGGTGGTCAAGACCGCGCCTCACTCTACTTCGAGATTCGCCGTAACAGCGAAGCGCAAAACCCAAAGTCTTGGTTAAAGCGTTTATAGCTGCCGTTTATAATTGCAGCTCTAAGCAGCGCCATTACATAACATAACAAAAAAACAAAGGAGCCATTCGGCTCCTTTGTCGTATTCATATTCTGGAAAATGTTATGCGTAGTAGGCCTCGACCGCATCAATAAAGGCGCTCACATTGTCTTTGCTTAACGCATTGATGCCCGCGGCGGCTTCTCGACCGCCACCAGTTGGGAATTGCCCGCACACAGCCACTGCGCCTTGCTTGTTATTCAGCGGGGCACGAAGAGAAACCGTGTAAGTGCCATCGGCATTTTCAGTTAACACCGCATGCGCAGAGTCTGGATTTTGGTTTGCAAGCCAGTTGCCATAAACACCACTGATTCGGCGTGATGCCGCATTGTTTGGCAGTTCAAACAGCTTGAGCTTAGCACTTTCATGAGTTGCAGGAACGGCTAGTGTCGCATCCATGTCTTGCTGATAAGCCGATTGCAATTGGTAGTAAGGTGAGGCTTTATCTGCAATCGCATCGAATGGTGAAACGTATTGCTTTAACGCTTGGTACAAATCAGCGGGGTGGAAATGAAGGTCATCGACTTTAGCACCGTAGCCGTTGTAGTTAATCAATGTACCAAGTTCTTTTAACTGCGCTTTTTGCTCTTCACTGAGTCCCGCTTTATCTGCCAGCGCATCTGCTTTAGCAATCAAGTTATCGCCATAAGCAGCAGTGATCGCCCAAGTGTGGAAACGCCCTTCCAGCAACTGATCGACAATCAAAGCGGTACACATGTTGGCATCAAGGTCGATGTGCGCGTCTAAATTACCGTGTTGAGGAATCTCACCCGCTTTATGATGATCAGCGTAAAACACATGCACGCCTTGAGCCAAAGCTTGCTCTAAACCTACCATGTTCTTTTCCATTGAAATGTCCAACACCACCAACTCATCGCCTACTTTCACTTCAACCTTTTCCAACAGCTTGATATCGCGCTTTACGCCAGTGATCAACACCGCATCAAGAGGGTCGGCGAAACGCCATTGTAGGAGAGCAATAATACCGTCCGCATCACCATTAAAAATGTCGTAATTCATTGTGCGATAGATCCTTTATCGAAAAGTCACGCCCAAACTGATGACGCTGAATAGACATCATTGTTCGTAGTGTGCGCTGCAAGTCAACTCAAGGGGGACTCAGAAATGAGAACAGCGCTCAAAATATCGAGAGCAAGTCCGGGCTCTTTTTTACGTTCAACAAGGAGGGAAGACGCATTAACAATGGAGAGTACTTAGCGCTTCTTCAAGCAGCAGTAACTGCTCCATGCCTTGCTCTGTGGCTACTGGTTTCACAACATTTAGCATTTGTAGCATGCCTTGCTTCACCATTTGCTCGGTAATTTCAGTCTTTGGTGACATCGCCGATTGGTAAGCCAACCAACTGCAAGCAATCAAATGCAGCGAGCATACCAATGACTTTAGCTGTTGTTGATCGACATTCAGCAAGTTCAGTGATACAAACTCTTGCATAATCGCAATCAAATTCGCTTGCAGTTTTTCTTGAACATCAATGTATTGATCATGGAGCCTATCATCTCGCGATAGGATTTCTGGCAAATTCGCGTAGAAAAAGCGGTATTTCCACATCAAAGTGAAGATCGAGTCGAGGTAACTTTTCAGCATGGCCAGACTCTCCTGCGAGCCCTGAATTGGCGTGAATCTCTCTAACAACTCTGCAGAGTATAGCCCAAAGATCTCTCGTACAATTTCTTGCTTATTGCGGAAATGGTAATACAAATTGCCAGGGCTGATTTCAATATAATCAGCAATATGGTTAGTGGTGATGTTGCGCTCACCGTGTTGATTGAACAACTCCAGTGCCGCATAGACGATCTTGTCACGCGTTTTCATTGTTATCGTATTCCCTCTTGATTATCGAATCGAGTATAGCGACTTCACCAATCTAGGTCGATAGAGGCTCCCAATACGGTAACATAGCAGACCAGTGAGAATGCCGCTGGCGTTAGCAATTAAGTCATACCAAGAGGGTTGTCTGCCTACATACCCCTGTAGGATTTCAATCACACCGCTAAATAGTAATATGCCCATCGCAATGGCCCAACGCAGACGCCACTGTGATACACAAAAACAGCCTAAGAAAGCAAAACCACTGTAGGCCATGGCATGCTGCACCTTATCTAAGTAAGCAATATTGCCCCAATCTTGCAAATCGCCAGAGCTCAAGGACAAGTAAGCGATCAATGAGCCAAAACTCAATAGAATAATACGGGCTGCGGCCAGGTTCATGGTAGTTCCTATGCGATTGGGAATGGAAAAGCGGTGACTTGGTCAATATGGTCACACCCGAGAGCAAGCATAATCAGACGATCCACACCAAGCGCCACACCGGCACAATCGGGTAATCCCGCTTCTAATGCACCAATCAGGTGGTAATCGATCGGCTGTGGTTTTAACCCCATTTCAAGACGTTTGGCATTGTCTTGTTCAAAACGCGCCAGTTGCTCTTTTGGGTTATCCAATTCATGAAAGCCATTCGCCAACTCAATCCCTTTAAAGTAGACCTCAAAACGATCGGCAACACGATGATCTTGTAGATTGATTTTTGCCAGCGCCGCCTGTGATGCCGGGAAGTCATAAACAAAAGCCGGCACTTGTTGACCAATCTTAGCTTCGACACCAATACTAAACAGCAGTTGCAACAAAGTATCGCGATCTTCTTCAGGTTCTGCAATGTCACTCAGCCCCAGCTTAGCTGCAACCGCTTTTAGCTCTTGCATCGAGCCTTCTAATGGGCACACACCCAGTACATCAATAAAGGCTTGTTGGTAAGTCATGCGCTCTGCTGCGCCACACTTCAGTACCCGTTGCAGAAGATCGTTTATCTCGTCCATCAATTTATGGTGGTCAAAACCAATGCGGTACCACTCTAGCATGGTGAACTCAGGGTTATGGTAACGGCCATTCTCTTCGTTACGAAAAGCTTTGTTGATTTGGTAGATACAGCCACTGCCCGCTGCGAGCAAACGCTTCATATGGAACTCTGGACTGGTCATAAAGAACAGTTTACTACCATCCGCATAGCCGGGCCCAACAAACTCGGTCTGAAAGGTATGCAAATGAATGTCGGTCACGGTCGCATGGCTCATGGCTGGCGTGTCGACTTCCATCACCTCTCGCTCGGCAAAAAATTGACGAATAGCCATAATCAACGCCGCACGTTGACGGAGTTGCTCTATAGAAGCGGTAGGTTGCCAGGTCGTTTGCATTACAAGATTCTTAAATATTGGGGAATAGAGGAAAGTAGCAATTTTTGCATGTTTTTCCTAGTCCAGAGAAGAGGGATTACGCTTGTTCTCATCCCTGAAAAAACCAAATAACAGGCAATTTATTCTGAAGCCAGAGTTATTCGTATTACAGCGCAAAAAAACACCGTTAGTAATCCTATTATCAACGAGGGTTATGTTACGCAACAGTCAGGTAACATTGGTGAGATTGACCTTTATATACCATGGGATTCAGGTCGTGATAGCAGTCACATAACCTTAAATTTCTATGCTCTCATGTGCATTACCGGAGAAAAAAACCAAATACATCAATTTTTCTGCCAAAGGCCTCCCCTACACTAACCATAATACTTTTGAGGGATAGCCCAAATCAGGCCCCCTCTCACTCACAATAACAAGCGGATTTCCGCAATCACACACTGGAGGATAACTGTGCAAATTATCACCACAGATATCGCAGTCATCGGCGCAGGCGGCGCTGGTCTTCGTACTGCTATTGCAGCAGCTGAAGCAAACCCAGACTTAGAAGTAGCACTTATTTCTAAAGTTTACCCAATGCGCTCCCACACGGTTGCAGCAGAAGGTGGTTCAGCCGCAGTTATCAAGGATGAAGATAGCTTAGACAACCACTTCAACGATACGGTTGGTGGTGGTGACTGGCTATGTGAACAGGACGTTGTTGAATACTTTGTAGAGAACGCGACTCGCGAAATGATCCAGATGGAGCAATGGGGTTGCCCATGGAGTCGTAAAGAGAACGGTGAAGTCAACGTACGCCGCTTTGGTGGTATGAAGGTTGAACGTACTTGGTTCGCTGCAGATAAAACTGGCTTCCACATGCTTCACACACTATTCCAGACGTCGATGAAGTACGACAACATCAAACGTTTCGATGAATACTTTGTTGTCGACTTGCTTGTTGATGAAGGTGAAGCCCAAGGTCTGATTGCCATCCACATGTCTGAAGGTGAATTGGTTACCATCAAGGCGAAATCTGTCGTGCTAGCAACAGGTGGCGCCGGACGCGTTTACCACTGTAACACCAACGGTGGCATCGTAACGGGCGACGGCATGGCAATGGCTTACCGTCACGGCGTTCCTCTACGTGATATGGAATTCGTTCAGTACCACCCAACCGGTCTTCCAGGCACAGGTATTCTAATGACCGAAGGTTGTCGTGGTGAAGGCGGTATCATCGTCAACAAAAATGGCTACCGTTACCTGCAAGATTACGGTATGGGCCCAGAGACTCCAGTGGGCGAGCCGAAAAACAAATACATGGAACTGGGTCCACGTGACAAAGTTTCTCAAGCTTTCTGGCACGAGCAACAGAAAGGCAACACCATCAAACACCCTCTTGGTGACGTGGTGCATCTAGATCTTCGCCACCTCGGTGAAGAGTACCTACAAGAGCGTCTACCGTTCATCTGCGAGCTAGCGAAAGCTTACGTGAACGTTGATCCTGCAAAAGAGCCAATTCCAATTCGTCCAACGGTTCACTACACCATGGGTGGTATTGAAACGAACGGCGAATGTGAAACTCGCATCAAAGGTCTGTTCGCGGTTGGTGAATGTGCGTCTGTTGGTCTTCACGGAGCAAACCGTCTAGGTTCTAACTCACTGGCTGAATTCGTGGTATTTGGCCGCGTTGCTGGTGAACAAGCGGTGAAACGCGCAGCGGAATTCAAAGGCTGGAACGAAGAGTCAATCACGGTTCAAGTGAAAGCGGTTGAAGCTCGCATCGAAGCACTGATGAACCAAGATGGCGATGAAAACTGGGCGGATATCCGCACTGAAATGGGTCACACCATGGAAGCGGGCTGTGGTATCTACCGTCAAGAAGATTTGATGCAAGCAACCATCGAGAAAATCACCGAGCTGAAAGAGCGTTACAAGAAAATCAGCATCAAAGATAAAGGCAAAGTATTCAACACTGACCTTCTATACGCAATTGAAGTAGGCTACGGCCTAGAGGTTGCTGAAGCGATGGTCCACTCTGCAATCCTACGTAAAGAATCTCGCGGAGCACACCAGCGTCTAGATGACGGTTGCACAGAGCGTGACGATGAGAACTTCTTGAAGCACTCGCTTGCTTTCTTCCGAGCAGACGCAGCACCAACTATCGACTACAGCGGCGTGAAGATCACTAAGTCTCAACCAAAAGCACGTCTATACGGTGAAGCGGCAGAGAAAGCGGCAGCAGCTGAAAAAGCCGCTGAAGCAGAAGCGAAGAACGCAGAGGAGCAAGCATAATGTCAGCAAACCGCATTCAAAAAGTGAACGTTCTGCGTTACGACCCAGAAAAAGACGCAGAACCATACACTCAAACCTACGAAGTGCCATTTGATGAAACCCTGTCTGTGCTTGATGCGCTTGGCTACATCAAAGACCACTTAGATAAAAACCTGTCTTACCGTTGGTCTTGTCGTATGGCGATCTGTGGTTCTTGCGGCATCATGGTAAACAACGTACCTAAGCTTGCTTGTAAGAGCTTCCTACGTGACTACCCAAATGGCGTGACTATCGAGCCACTTGCGAACTTCCCAATCGAGAAAGATTTGATTGTCGACATGACGCCATTCATCGAGCGCCTAGAAGCCATAAAACCATACATCATTGGTAACGACCGCAAACCAGAAGACGGCACGAACTTGCAAACGCCTGAGCAAATGGCGAAGTATAAGCAGTTTGCTGGCTGTATCAACTGTGGTCTGTGCTACGCGGCATGTCCTCAGTTCGGCTTGAACCCAGAGTTCATCGGCCCTGCAGCACTGACTCTGGCACACCGTTACAACCTAGACAGCCGTGACAACGGTAAAGATGAGCGTATGAAGCTGATCAACGGTGAAAACGGCGCTTGGGGTTGTACGTTTGTAGGTTACTGTTCTGAAGTTTGTCCGAAGAACGTGGATCCTGCAGCGGCAGTAAACCAAGGCAAAGTGGAGTCTTCTATGGACTTCGTGATTGCGATGTTGAAACCTGATGGTTCACCGAAAAAAGTGGAGGCATAAGGATGAGCAACCGTAAACCTTACGTTCGTGAAGTAAAACGCACTTGGTGGAAAGATCATCCTTTCTACCGCTTCTACATGCTACGTGAAGCGACAGTGCTTCCTTTGATCCTATTCACTATTTTCCTGACTTTCGGTCTAGGTTCACTAGTGAAAGGCCCTGAAGCTTGGCAAGCTTGGTTGGCGTTCATGGCAAACCCTATCGTAATCGCGATCAACATCGTTGCACTATTAGGTAGCCTATTCCACGCACAAACGTTCTTCAGCATGATGCCACAGGTAATGCCTATTCGTTTGAAAGGCAAACCAGTGGATAAGAAAATCATCGTTCTGACTCAGTGGGCAGCAGTGGCGTTCATCTCACTGATCGTTCTCATCGTGGTGTAAGGAGCTTGAGTAATGAAACCGAATTATAGTGTTAATACAGCGCCGAAACGTTCTGATGAGCCAATCTGGTGGGGTCTATTTGGTGCCGGTGGTACTTGGTTTGCGATGATCACACCAATCACGGTACTGGTACTGGGTATCCTAGTTCCACTAGGCATCATTGATGCAGAAGCTATGAGCTTTGATCGCGTGTCTGAGTTCGCAACCAGCATCATTGGCGCACTGTTCATCATCGGTACGCTAGCACTGCCAATGTGGCATGCAATGCACCGTCTACACCACGGCATGCACGACCTTAAATTCCACACCGGTGTGGTAGGTAAAATCGCATGTTACGCGTTTGCTGGTCTTATCTCTGCACTCGCCGTTATCTTTGTCTTTATGATTTAAAAGATGGCATAAAAATAAAGAAGCTGGCTCTAAGCCAGCTTTTTTTATTGCTTTGGATCACTCGTGATCTTTTGGCTTATTGACACGCAAGTAACAAAAAAGGCCGCCAAAGCGACCTTTTTCAGGGAAACGTGAATTACTTCACACGACCTACGTATTCAGCAGTACGAGTGTCAACTTTGATCACTTCACCGATTGCGATGAATAGTGGAACACGTACAACAGCGCCAGTTGATAGCGTAGCTGGTTTACCACCAGTACCTTGAGTATCACCTTTCAGACCTGGATCGGTATCCGTCACTTCTAGCTCAACGAAGTTTGGTGGAGTCACAGTAATTGGGTTACCGTTCCAAAGTGTGATCATACAAGTGTTGTTTTCTACCAACCACTTAGCGTTATCGCCAACCGCTTTCGCGTCTGCAGCGATCTGCTCGAAAGTTTCGTTGTTCATAAAGTGGTAGAATTCGCCGTCTGAATATAGATAATCTAGGTCGATATCCATTACGTCTGCCACTTCACAAGTGTCACCAGACTTGAATGTTTTCTCTAGCACTTTACCAGAAAGAAGTTTACGAATTTTAACGCGGTTGAATGCTTGGCCTTTACCTGGTTTAACATATTCGTTTTCCAGAATTACACAAGGCTCGTTATCAAGCATTAACTTAAGGCCGCCTTTAAATTCATTGGTGCTAACTGTAGCCATTTTTTCCTCTTACATTCTTAGAGCTAAATTCAATGCCGCACATAATAACCCGAAAAGTCGAATCTGTTGAGCAAAACTGGCTCAAACAGTTAGCGAATGGGATCTCAGATCCTGCAAAATTGCTGGAAATATTGGAAATAGATCCTTCTCCGTGGCAAGACGGGTTTGCTGCGCGCAAGCTGTTTGTACAGCGTGTACCGCAAAGTTTTGTCGAAAGGATGGAAAAAGGCAATCCTTACGATCCACTTTTACGTCAAGTATTGCCTTTGAGCGAAGAGTTTGAAGTGCATGCAGGCTATTCCGACGATCCTCTCGAAGAGCAAGATAATGAGATCCCAGGGTTACTGCACAAGTATCGCAACCGCGCGTTGATGATCGTAAAAGGTGGCTGTGCGGTGAACTGCCGTTACTGTTTCCGTCGTCACTTCCCTTATCAAGAGAATAAGAGCGGCAAACAAGTGTGGGCTCAATGTCTGAAATACATGACGAAGCAACCCGAGTTGAACGAAGTGATCTTCTCTGGTGGCGACCCGTTAATGGCCAAAGACGATGAGATCCACTGGCTATTGGAGCACATCGCACAAATCCCACACATCAAACGCCTGCGTATTCACAGTCGTTTGCCTGTGGTGATTCCTGCTCGTATCACTGATGAGCTATGCCAGCTACTTCGCGCTTCTCGCCTACAAATCGTGTTGGTGACGCACATTAACCACGCTAACGAGATCAACGCTGAATTTGCCGCTCAAATGGCGAAGCTGAAGCAAGCCGGAGTGACCTTGCTAAACCAAGCCGTATTACTTAAAGACGTCAACAACAGCGTTGAAGCACAAGTGGCACTAAACGAAGCGCTGTTTGATGCTGGCATTCTACCTTACTACTTGCATGTCTTAGATAAAGTCCAAGGTGCGGCGCACTACTTTGTATCAGACGAAGAAGCCAAAGCAATCATGCGCGGTGTCATTACGCGAGTTTCTGGTTATCTGGTGCCTAAGCTAGCCCGAGAAATCGGCGGCCGCCCAAGTAAAACGCCACTGGATCTGCACTTAGAGTAGCGTGTTACTCGTATAGGATTTTGTCGTAACAAATAAAAGCTTTTGTTCGATCAGGCGGTCTTATCTATGCATACTCCGCAAATTTGGAGGTTAAGATGCAAGCAACTTTTGAACACTATGTCGATCTTGGTCCATTCAGTTGGGCGGCATTACTTTGCTGTGCTATCAATGGCTTGATGATCGGTATAGAGCGCCAAACTCGTGGTAAGCCCGTAGGTATTCGTACCGCAATTCTCGTGATCTCAGGCACTTACTTGTTTATGTCGATGGCGGTTTCTTTGTCGCCAAACACGCTCGACCAAGCTCGCGTACTTGGCCAGATCATCACAGGCGTTGGCTTCTTAGGAGCAGGGGTGATGATGGCTCAAGACGGAAAGATCCACGGAGTGACCTCAGCCGCGGTCATTTGGATGCTGGCTGGATTAGGCTTGATGATAGGACTTGGCTATCTGACACAATCCATCATTATTACCTTATTAGCACTAACGGTACTGCTTGGTGTAGACAAAGCAGAAAACCGCATCAAAGCCTTGCGTCGCGGGGTACACCAAAAGATGCAACAGCGAAAAACGTCCACTCGCATCGTAAAATAAAAAAGGCCCCGATATGGTATCGGGGCCTTTTTTTATCTGTGTTCACTGAACTTACTTAGCAAAGTTCACGATTGGGAAACACTTGAAGAAACCGTTGTCCGCACAATTTAGAAGACCAATCTGAACGCCGTCGATTTGGTTTGTCATGTTAAAGAAACCAAGTTGGAAGTTCGATTTTTTAGAGATACTCGCCAGACCGATATCCGCCATTGTGTAACCTTCAGAGTAGTTCACCGCACTCCAGTTAAGACCTTCAACGTTATTCGTTACGTTTACCGCACCTAGGTTAAGACCGGTTGTTTGGCCTTGGTTCCAGTTGAATAAACCTAGCGATACACCTTTCATTTCTTGGTTTACTTTAGACGCACCAAAGAAAAGACCAAAGTTAACACCTGTTGTGCGGTCTGTTTCAGACATACCAAGTAGGGAGAAGTCGACACCTTTCACTTCGTTCACTTGACCGTGAAGAACTGATAAACGAACACCGCCAACAGAAGAGTTAGATGGTACGTTAGTGTCATCAATCGTAGAGAACATAACTGGCGTACTGTCAGCAAGGGCAACAGGTGAGGCAATAACGGCTGCAACAGCCAATGACGTCATAAGCTTTTTCATTTTTATCTCCAGAGGAAGTATTTCATTTACAACACAGTGTAGTGTTCAGATCTTGCGCTATTTTAGCTAATTTTTTGGTAACAGGAAGTCATATTTAAAAGCCTTACCACCCTTAAAATTAATTTACGATGTTGATTTTAAACACATTTACTGACATTAAGCACACAATCCTGCACAATAGTGCCGTTTTACCGCAAGTTTTGTTTAGACAACAAGCTCTCGTTTTTTCATGTAGCCCTCAGATTTGGAATGAAGACCCATTAAGTAAAATGCGCGACGCCCTCTAAAGCCGAACGATTCCGCGTGACAGAAACGAAAAAACCGAGGCATAAACCTCGGCTTATCGAACTTTATCGGTAGTCTAGCTCACCGCTCTATGACTTTAGAACAAGGAGAGCACGCGCAGTTTACGCTAGTAAATGTGCATGCTCGACACGGTAATTAAGCCTTAGAGCAAAGAGATAGGCTGGCTATTACATCATGCCGCCCATACCACCCATACCGCCCATACCACCCATATCAGGCATACCGCCATCTTTTTGTGGTAGGTCAGTCACCATCGCTTCTGTTGTGATCATTAGACCGGCAACTGATGCCGCGAATTGTAGAGCTGAACGAGTTACTTTAGTTGGATCTAGGATACCCATCTCAAGCATATCGCCGTATTCGCCTGTTGCTGCGTTGTAACCATAAGAACCCTCACCCGCTTTCACGTTATTCGCAACGACTGACTCTTCGTCACCTGCGTTCTTCGTGATTTGACGAAGTGGCGCTTCCATTGCTCGTAGTGCAACGCGGATACCAACGTTTTGCTCTTCGTTGTCGCCTTGTAGGTCAACAATCTTAGATGCCGCACGGATTAGTGCAACACCACCACCAGCAACCACACCTTCTTCAACCGCTGCGCGAGTCGCGTGTAGTGCATCTTCTACGCGGTCTTTCTTCTCTTTCATTTCAACTTCAGTTGCTGCACCAACTTTGATGACTGCAACACCGCCTGCTAACTTAGCAACACGCTCTTGTAGTTTCTCTTTGTCGTAGTCTGAAGTTGCATCTTCAATTTGCTGACGGATTTGAGCAACACGACCTTGGATCATTGCTTCTTCACCCGCGCCATCGATGATGGTGGTGTTTTCTTTCGTGATTGCAACGCGTTTCGCTTGGCCTAGGTCTTCTAGTGCTACTTTTTCTAGCTCTAGACCCACTTCTTCAGAAATCACGATACCACCAGTTAGGATGGCGATGTCTTGCAGCATTGCTTTACGACGGTCACCGAAACCAGGTGCTTTAACCGCTGCTACTTTCACGATGCCACGCATGTTGTTCACAACTAGCGTTGCTAATGCTTCGCCTTCTACATCTTCAGCGATGATAAGCAGTGGACGAGACGCTTTAGCAACCGCTTCTAGAGCAGGAAGAAGTTCACGAATGTTCGAGATTTTCTTGTCTACTAGAAGGATGAATGGGTTTTCTAGATCAACAGAGCCCGCTTCTTGGTTGTTGATGAAGTAAGGAGATAAGTAACCGCGGTCAAACTGCATACCTTCAACCACGTCTAGTTCATCTTGTAGCGCTTGACCTTCTTCAACCGTGATAACACCGTCGCGGCCTACTTTTTCCATCGCTTCTGCAATGATGTTACCAACGCTTACGTCAGAGTTCGCAGAGATAGTACCAACCTGTGCAATAGCTTTGGTGTCGTTACACTCAACAGACAGCTCTTTTAGTTGCTCAACCGCTGCGATAACCGCCTTGTCGATACCACGCTTAAGGTCCATTGGGTTCATACCCGCCGCAACTGCTTTTAGACCTTCGTTTACGATTGCTTGCGCTAGTACTGTTGCTGTTGTTGTACCGTCACCCGCTGCGTCGTTTGCTTTAGATGCCACTTCTTTAACCATTTGTGCGCCCATGTTCTGGAATTTGTCTTCCAGTTCAATTTCACGCGCTACTGATACACCATCTTTAGTGATGGTTGGTGCACCAAAAGATTTGTCTAGAACTACATTACGGCCTTTAGGACCCAGTGTTACTTTTACTGCGTCCGCTAGAACGTTTACGCCTTCTAGCATTTTAACTCTTGCATCATTACCAAATTTAACGTCTTTAGCAGCCATCTTTGATTTCCTTTCTAAATTCTTTAAGTTCGAGTTCGTTTTTAAATCAGAGCAAAAAATTACTCAACGATTGCTATTACTCAACGATCGCCATAATGTCGTTTTCAGACATCACAAGCACTTCTTTACCGTCGATTTTTTCAGTCTTAGTGCCGTAACCTTCAGCGAAGATAACAGTATCACCAACTTTGACGTCCAGTGGTAGCACTGTGCCGTTTTCTAGAATACGGCCCTTGCCTACAGCTAGAACTACACCGCGAGTCGATTTTTCCGCAGCAGAACCAGTTAAAACAATGCCACCAGCTGACTTAGATTCAACTTCTTTACGTTCAACAATAACTCGGTCATGTAATGGACGAATGTTCATCGGTCGTCTCTCCTGAAAATTTCCATGTGTATTTGATAATTGCCCGCGAAGAGGGCACGTGATAAGTATATTAGGGACAACACTATGAATCCCAAGGGGTGAAAGAGAGTTTTTTGTGACTTAGTTAAAAGATCGAACAGTTAAGCAACGGTTTGCGTTCGAAATGCCCACTCGCCCGCTTTCCTGCTTTCTTGTATCCTTGCAGCTCCCTCACCAGATTAGATGTCAAAAATGCTGGAAAAGAATAAGCCGGACAATCAGGCCGACGATAAACATGGTTTGTTGACCGCGCCCATTCCCGACACCTTACGCAAGATGACGGTTCCCATGACCATAGGCATGATCGCCATTTTGATGTTTAACCTGGTCGACACTTTCTTTATCTCTCTGCTGGGTACGCAAGCACTGGCAGCCATCAGCTATACCTTTCCTGTCACTTTTGCGGTGAACTGCATCACCATGGGCATCGGAATGGGGCTTTCAACTAACATTGGCCACTTACTCGGGCAGGGGCACGCGCCACAAGCGGCACGTTTCACGAGTCACGGTTTGTTGTTAGCCGTATTGCTGGTAACGGTAGCTTCAACTCTGGGCTTCTTCACCATTGACCCCTTGTTTCGTCTATTGGGCGCGAAAGAGGACTCCATCCCATTCATCGAGCAGTACATGCAGGTTTGGTATCTGACCATACCCTTGTTGGTGATTCCAATGGCAGGTAACAGTGCCATCCGTGCGTCAGGAGATACCAAAACGCCCGCAAAAATCATGATGCTTGCAGGGTTAATTAATGGCGTACTCGATCCGTTGTTTATTTTCGGCTATGGCCCATTTCCTAAATTAGGCATTCAAGGTGCTGCGATTGCCAGTGCGCTAAGCTGGTTTGGGGCTTTATTGGGCTCCTTTTATGTGTTGGTGAAACGAGAAAAATTACTGGCTCCCATTGAGTGGTCGTTCATCAAACAAGATTGGCAGCAAACCTTAAAGATAGGGACTCCGGCTGCACTGTCTAATACGATGACCCCATTGTCTGGTGCCATTCTAATGATGATGCTCTCTAGTCATGGTACGGCTGCCGTAGCCGCTTATGGCGCCGCTCAACGTATTGAATCCATTCTGTTATTGGTGCTGATGTCTCTCACCTCTGCCCTAACGCCGTTCATGGCGCAGAACTTCGGCGCAAAAAATCCCGCACGTGCTTTTGCTGGCTGGTTTCTCAGCATGCGCTTTGCAGTGGTATTCCAAGGCATTATCTTCTTAGCGATGGTTCCACTGAGTATCCCTCTTGCGGCACTGTTCTCTCAGGAAGCCGCTGTAGAAAATCAATTGTGGCATTACCTCCTAGTCGTACCGTTCAGTTACGGATTCCAAGGTATTGTAATGATGTTGGTGAGCGGTTTTAACGCGATGCACAAGCCTCTACGCGCTTTCCAATGGAGTTTTATGCGTTTGTTCGTGTTTACCTTACCAGCAGCCTGGATCGGCAGTCAGGTGTACAGCATTGAAGGATTGTTTATCGGTATTGCGCTAGGTAATACGCTAGGTGGGGTCTTGGGGTATTTGTTTGCTCTGCGCGAACGACGCATCACTTTGGCAGAGCATCAAGCCACTGCTAAGTAACAAAATTCAGAGAATAAAAAACCGCGGAGCACCGCGGTTTTTTTGATTTTGACTTATTCAAGCTAGCTTAGAATAGCTCTTCAGCCACTTGGTAAAGGTCGTTGCGTACTGGACGCTTCATGTTCTCGATCGCATCGATGATGTCGTGGTGAACTAGCTGCTCTTTCACGATACCAACACAACGGCCGCCGTGACCTTCCATTAGTAGGTGAACAGCATAGTTACCCATGCGAGATGCAAGAACACGGTCGAATGCGGTTGGACGACCACCACGCTGGATGTGACCAAGAACGGTTGCACGAGTTTCACGACCCGTTGCCGCTTCAATCTCTTTCGCCAATTCGTTTGCATCCATCATCAGCTCAGTAAGCGCAATGATGGCGTGTTTTTTGCCTTTTGCGATACCGTCTTGGATGTTACCGATCAGCTTCTCTTTATCTAGGCCCGTTTCTGGAGTAATGATGTACTCGCAGCCACCTGCGATAGCAGACATCAGAGTCAAGTCACCACAGTGACGACCCATGATTTCTACGATAGAAATACGCTGGTGGGAAGATGACGTGTCGCGCAAGCGGTCGATTGCATCGATAACGGTGTTTAATGCCGTTAGGTAACCGATCGTGTAATCCGTACCTGCGATGTCATTATCGATGGTGCCTGGCAGACCGATACATGGGTAACCCATTTCTGTCAGTTTCTTCGCCCCCATGTAAGAACCGTCACCGCCGATCACAACCAGTGCATCGATACCGTGTTTTTTTAGGTTCTCAATCGCTTTTTCGCGTACTGCCACTTCCTTGAACTCAGGGAAACGTGCTGAACCTAGGAACGTACCACCTTTGTTGATCACATCAGAAACACTAGAACGATCTAGTGGCTCGATGCGACCTTCGTAAAGACCTAGGTAGCCATCGTACACACCGAAAACTTCCAATCCCTCTGATAGTGCGGTACGTACTACGCCGCGAACTGCAGCGTTCATACCAGGTGCGTCACCGCCACTTGTTAAAACACCGATCTTCTTAATCATGCTCACCCTCGAACTTTGGCAATCAATTATTTAATTTTCTTTTTTGGCTTCTTGTTACCAAGCAAGCCGCATAATCCAGAACTGTGCGTTATGTTACATTTCCTCAATAGGAATACCAATGAAAACACACATTTTTATGTAACTTTTCTACTTATGTAAGAGTATTACAGTTTATCTTGTTGACTTTGTTGATTCACATCAGGATCAAGATTCTTAATAAGTATTGATGGAAAGATAGTCAATAAGCGCCTATTTGTCGTTAGTTCTACCGATTTTTGGATTACTACCAATCTTGTGCTTTTTGCTCTTTCTCTGGTCCAAACACTACCGATATCGGGTCTTGATGGATCAAAACATCGGCCTCTGGGAATCGCGTCAATAACTTATCTTCCACCTTATCTGCAATAAGGTGCGCTTCAATCAGGCGTAAATTATCATCCAATTCCAAATGCAGCTGGATAAAACGCGTTGGTCCGGACATGCGTGTACGCAGTTGGTGCACACCTAACACCCCCTCTACTTCAAAACATTCCGCGCGAATTTGTTCAAGCTCTTCTTCCGGTAACTGTCGGTCAAGTAAGGTTTGAATCGCCTCAGTGACCATCTTAAATGCGCTGTAAAGAATAAAGATACCGATTCCCACCGCAAACGCCGCATCGGCTTGCGTCACACCAAAGTAGCTCAGACCCAATGCCACCATAATGGCCGCATTCATATATAGGTCAGTTTGGTAATGCAGAGAATCAGCCGCAATTGCCTGACTGCCAGTGACGCGCACGACGTGCTTTTGGAACATTACTAACCCCAAGGTCACAACAATGGCGAATAGTGATACGTAAACCCCCAATTCAGGGGCATGCAAATCCTGAGGACGGAAGAAACGCTCGATACCATTTAAGATGAGGAAAACCGCTGAACCAGAGATAAACATCGCTTGTGCTAACGCCGCTAACGACTCCGCTTTACCATGCCCAAAGGTGTGCTCTCGATCGGCAGGTTGTAAGGCGAAGCGAACCACGATGAGGTTCACTACCGAAGCTGCAATGTCCAGCATCGAGTCAATTAACGATGCCAACAGACTGACAGAACCGGTCACCCACCAGGTGATGACTTTCATAATGAGAAGAAGTGTCGCCACAATGGTTGCAGCCCATGCCGCAGTTGTGACGAGTCGTGCATATTGGTATTTCATAATCAAGGAGTTAACTCAAGCCGTGTGTTGATTATACCTCGTTACGGTATTAATGAGTATGACATTACAGGATCAAAAAGGGGCAGTACGGTGACTGCCCCTTAGGATTCATTCAGCTCACAATTAGCTGCTATGGTGTTTTTGCATGCGCTTTTGCATTTTTTCACCACACTCTTGTTGACGCTCTTTTTGAAGTTCAACAAATTTCACTTTTTGCTCAGGTGTCAGCACGCTCAGCATCTGGTGCTTTTTCTCCATCATCTTCACGCGGCGCTCAGTTTGCTTCTCAACCATCTCTTTTGCTAGGTCGTTTGCAGCTGCCTCGTCAAAGTTATCAGCCAACAGCAATGCTTGCATTTTCGCGTGATGGGCTTGACGCTCTGCTTTACGAGCTTGGTGATGCTCTGCATAGTTGGCTTTCATGTCCGCTTTGTTTGCTTTACGCATTTCTTTTAGCTTATCTTTTTGTGCATCCGTTAGGTTTAGTTGACGCATAACACCGCGCTCCATACCTTGACTACACTCACCGCGTGGACCTTTGTGATGATCTTTGCCACCGAATGCAAATGCGCTCGCTGCACCTAGAGTAAGTGGTAGGATAATTGCAGCTAGTACAACTTTTTTTGCAGATTTCATAATTTGATTCCTTACACAGGTTAATATTTCTTTTGAGCTGCTCTCACAGCGCTTAAGTGTAGAATACGACCTGTCAGGTAAAGCAACGTATAAGGAGCGTAAATAAGCGTAAAGGCCTGTTTTATTATTTTTTCCTCTCTCGTCATAAAAGGAAAATACCTGGTCGCCACAGTGACCTATTCAAACCAGATGTGAGTAGCAGACACTCATCAGTACATTAAGAATATAAAAGAGGCTTTGACGCATTATTCAGTCATTTTCGAATCATTGCGTTGGTGTCTTTTATTACTGCACTCTTTTTGGCGGTCATCTTGAAGCTGCACAAATTTCGCTTTTTGTTCCGTCGTTAATACGCTCAGCATCTCATGTTTATTCTTCATCATTTGAACACGTCGTTCAGCTTGTATCGCGGCCACCTCTTGAGCAAACCCGTTTGCTTTTGCGTGGTTAAACTCACTCTCTAATACGATCGCTTGCATTCTCTGATGTCGCTCCTTTTGCTCCACCTTTCGATTAACATTAGTCTGCTTCTTCTCCTGCTTATGCGCTTCTCGTATCGATTTTAGCTTCGCTTTTTGTTCATCCGTTAAATCGAGTTGATGCACCATTCCGCGATCCAAATTCATCGAAATACCACATTTGTCATGGAATTTTTCATCATACTCTTGCTCATGGCTATCGGCTATGGCACTAGTCGATGCAAATACTAAGGGAAGTATCAGCATCTCAATAGTACGGCTTTTAAGACGTTTCATAAGTACATTCCTTATTTTATTCACTGATGAACTCTCCACATGCTCAATAATCTTGAGTACATGCAGTAAAGAGACATAAACAGAGTAAATAATCGTAAAGAGTCATTTTCAGGCGCTTCGCAGACTCTCATAACAATGTAATATTAGAACAACTATGAATGATTAGTAGGTACTTAAATGGCAAACATTCTTTTGATTGATGACGATACCGAGCTAACTAGCTTGCTAAAAGAAGTGCTAAGCTTTGAAGGTTTTGACGTCACTGAAGCCAATGATGGCGAAGCAGGTTTAATGGCCATGAGTAGCGAGATCGATCTTATCTTACTCGACGTCATGATGCCGAAACTCAATGGAATGGAAACCCTAAAACGCTTACGTGAAAGCTGGGAAACGCCGGTATTGATGTTAACGGCGAAAGGCGAAGAAATTGATCGTGTGATCGGCCTAGAGCTTGGCGCGGACGATTACCTACCTAAGCCTTTTAGTGATCGTGAATTGCTGGCGCGTATCCGTGCGATTTTACGCCGTACCAGCAGCACACAAAAAAGCGCTAAAAATAGTGACTGCATTGAGTACCAAGAAATCAAACTCTACCCAGGCAAACAAGAAGCGTACTGCGACAACGCACTAATGGACTTAACCACCACAGAATTCGCTCTACTAACCCACTTTGTGCAAAACCCAGGGCAAATACTGACCAAAGAGACACTGAGTCTCGATGTGCTTGGTAAGCGCTTGGCAGCTTTCGACCGCGCTATTGATATGCACGTATCTAACCTACGTAAGAAATTGCCAGATAAAAGCAATGGTAAACCAAGGATTAAAACCCTACGTGGGCGTGGTTACATGTTGATTGAGGAGGATTAATGCGCTCGTCACGCTTCAAACTGCCGAAGATAAATAGCTTGTATGGACGCATCTTTGCCATCTTTTGGTTCACGATGTTTTTGGTTTTAATGGCCGTACTGTCATTACCCCATTTGGATCCACGTAAAGCTCGCGATATCCCACAAGATCACTATCTGCGCATGATTGAAATCCGCGATCGCATTGAAAAGAAGTACCAAAAAGAAAAGAATCTCGGAAAAATCCTATTTAGCGTCGAAGGCCATCGCCCTAGCAAGCATGATCCTCGCCCACAAGTGTTCTTTTCTGATTACGATGGAAACGTGCTGACCTCAGCAGAGAGTAGCGATTTTCGCATGCGTGCGATGCAAAACTTTGTCACCAGCATTGACGATCAAAAACAGCCAAAGCAAAAACTTTATGGGCACTATATGATTGCAGGGCCAATGCCGATTCAACTCGCAGGCTCCGACCTCTTGATGTACGTTGGGTTTAAGTGGAATCAGCCACCGCCAATCATGTTGCGTCTGTTTGATCATCCATTGCAGCTACTATTGGCGGTGATGGCGGCGAGTACACCACTATTGTTGTGGCTAGCATGGGCATTAAGCCAGCCCGCACGTCGATTGGAAACGGCCGCCCAGCGTGTGGCAAAAGGGGAGTTTGTTATCGACCCAAACCTTGAAAAAGGCACCACCGAATTTCGTCAAGCAGGAGCGAGCTTTAATCAAATGGTTGAAGCGGTAAATCAGATGATTTCCGGTCAGCAACGTTTGTTGTCTGATATTTCCCATGAATTACGCTCACCACTGACTCGCCTACGAATGGCAAGTGCACTGGCTACAAGAAAGCAAGGTGAAAGCCCTGAGTTAATCCGAATTGACACCGAAGCACAGCGCCTTGAACAGATGATCGCAGAGCTGCTCGAGCTCTCTCGCATGCAAGTGAACAGTCATATGAACCGTGAGACTCAGCCGATTGCCAGCTTATGGGAAGAGATCATCAAGGATGCTCAATTTGAAGCCGAGCAAATGGACAAGACGCTCAGCTATTCAGATTTACCTGACCGCACCATTTCTGGTAATCCAAAGCTGCTTATGAGCGCCGTTGAGAACATCATCCGTAATGCGGTTTATTATGGAAAAGACCAAGTAAACGTCGATATTCAAGACCACGTTGATACACTAAAAATTACCGTCGATGATAATGGTGATGGAGTGCCTGAAGATGAATTGGATGCAATATTCCGCCCGTTTTATCGCGTCTCTACTGCTCGTGATCGCCACTCAGGAGGAACGGGACTAGGCTTAACCATCACCGAGAGTGCGATTCGTCAGCACAGTGGCTCGATCGTGGCCAGTCGCAGTCCGTTAGGCGGTCTGCGAGTCACGATCGAGCTCCCGTTATTCAACTAACAATTTGAGCGACTGAATACGTTCGTCGCTCATCTCTCTAATGCATACCAATAGCAGTTAGGTATATACTGCCCTTCTCTTTTAACCAATCGAATTCATTACCATGTTTGATATCGCTCTATACGAACCAGAAATCGCGCCGAACACCGGCAACATCATTCGCCTGTGTGCTAACTGTGGTGCGAATCTTCACCTGATTGAGCCACTTGGTTTCGATCTGGAAGAGAAGAAAGTTCGCCGCGCAGGGTTGGATTACCACGATTTGGCGCGAGTAACCCGCCATAAGAGCTATCAAGCATTCTTGGCATACCTAGACAAAGAGAAACAAGGTAACTACCGCCTATTCGCTTGTACTACAAAAACGACCGGTCATCACGTAGATCCACAATACCAAACTGGTGACGTACTCATGTTTGGTCCAGAGACTCGCGGCTTGCCTGCTGAAGTGATTGATAGTCTGCCGATGGAACAACGAATCCGCATTCCGATGATGCCAGATGCACGTAGCCTAAACTTATCGAACGCGGTGGCGATCATTGCGTTTGAAGCATGGCGTCAAATGGGCTTTGAAGGCGCACTATAAAGCAACACAAACTGAAGATACAAAAAAGGGCGCATCATGCGCCCTTTTACTTTTCTACGAGCTGTACCGTTATCAATTTAGCTTATTGCGGTCATCGTCGTCTTTGCGTTCGTACTCACCTTCAAAGGTATTGCCGTTATCCGACTTGGAATCAAACGGGTCACGACGAAATGGGTCTTGCTCAAATGGATCTTGATTTGAGTAATTCGCGTGGAAGCCACCACCATTCATGGTCTTCACCACCATCTTACTCATTAAGTACTTAGCCAGCGCCACGCGCGGCGCAGGTAATAGCACAATCATACCTAACGCGTCAGTCATAAAACCTGGGGTTAATAGCAGTACACCTGCCACTGCCAGCATTACACCTTCAAAAATTTGCTGTGCAGGTAGCTCACCTTTCTCTAGACGCCCTTGTACCGACATCATCGTCTGAATGCCTTGGCTGCGTACTAATGACGCGCCGACAAACGCCGTGATGAGCACCAATGCAATCGTAGGCCAGAGACCTAAAAAGCCTCCCACCTGAATAAATAAGCCAATCTCAATGATCGGGACGAAAATAAACGCCAATAATAAGATAGGAAACACATGCCCTCCTTTGTTGAATTCAGTGTAATGGCAAAGCCGTACTAAGCTCAAACAAATCGTTGTAAAAAAGCGTGTTCATGTTCAAGGGAATGAATTGAAAGATACGCCCTATCGAATTAGGCGCTGATGCACAGCAACAAAGAGACAGAATGGATGCGCACATGTTAATATAAGCCATTGAAAATTAAAAACTTAACACTATTGGAGTCCAAGCTTATCGAGATAAAACCTCTACCTACAAATGGTTATTAACATCCCATTCATACTTTGCAAATTATTGACGTGTCAAAAACGAAAAAGGTGATCTAGTTACTATTTTTATGCGCTAGGTACAGTATCATGTTCAACATAAGTCAGGACGGATTTTCCAGCCAAAAACTCTGATGAATGGACTCTATACTGCAGAAATGGCTAATAAATAACTTCATTGTCAGAATTATCATCTAAGGATCCTGTTATGGCTACCCTATCTGATGCTCCAAAAACAGCAAACCAAGCCACTCGTATCGAAGAAGATCTATTAGGTCAACGTCACGTCCCTGCTGATGCTTACTACGGCATCCACACGCTTCGCGCGATCGAAAACTTTAATATCTCTAGCAGCACCATCTCTGACGTGCCTGAATTTGTTCGCGGCATGGTGATGACCAAGAAAGCGGCGGCATTAGCAAACAAAGAGCTAGGGGCGATTCCAAAAGACGTAGCAAACTACATCCTTGAAGCGTGTGATTTGATCCTTGAAACAGGTAAGTGCATGGATCAGTTCCCATCAGACGTATTCCAAGGTGGTGCGGGCACGTCAGTGAACATGAACACGAACGAAGTTATCGCCAACGTTGCGCTTGAACTGATGGGCAAGGAAAAAGGCCAGTACCAGTTCATCAACCCGAACGATCACGTAAACAAGAGCCAATCAACTAACTGTGCGTACCCAACGGGTTTCCGTATCGCGGTGTACAACAGTGTTCACCAGTTGATGGAAGCGATCGAATACCTAAAAGGCGCGTTCGAACTTAAAGCTCAAGAATTCAAAAATATCTTGAAGATGGGCCGTACTCAGCTTCAAGATGCGGTTCCTATGACGGTGGGTCAAGAGTTCCACGCATGGGCAGTCACACTAAACGAAGAGATTCGTGCACTAGATTACACGTCTAAGCTACTACTAGAAATCAACCTAGGTGCAACGGCGATCGGTACCGGTCTAAACGCACCAACAGGTTACCAAGCACTAGCGGTGAAACACCTAGCTGAAGTAACGGGCCTAGAAGTGGTTGCAGCAGAAGACTTAATCGAAGCAACGTCTGACTGCGGTGCTTACGTAATGACGCACGGTGCACTAAAACGTCTAGCCGTAAAACTATCGAAGATCTGCAACGACCTTCGTCTACTTTCTTCTGGTCCACGTTCAGGTTTAAACGAGCTGAACCTACCAGAAATGCAAGCTGGTTCTTCAATCATGCCAGCGAAAGTAAACCCAGTGATCCCAGAAGTAGTAAACCAAGTTTGCTTCAAAGTTCTCGGTAACGACAACACGGTTTCTTTCGCAGCAGAAGGCGGCCAGCTACAGCTAAACGTCATGGAGCCAGTGATCGCACAAAGTGTGTTTGAGTCTATCTCTCTGCTACATAACGCGTGTGTGAACCTACGTGACAAATGTATCGATGGCATCACGGTGAACAAAGAAGTTTGTGAGAACTACGTCTACAATTCTATCGGAATCGTGACTTACCTAAACCCATACATCGGCCACCACGAAGGCGATATGGTAGGTAAGATCTGTGCAGAAACAGGTAAGAGCGTACGTGATGTGGTTCTAGAACGCGGTTTATTAACGGCGGAAGAGCTAGATGACATCTTATCGGTTGAAAACTTCATGCATCCGACTTATAAAGCGAAACGCTACGAGTAATATTATTGAATAATGGGTCCCATACGGGACCCTTTTTTAGGCTTCTAAACGGTTAGCCACACTTTTTCTAAGCTTTATTACTGTGAGCCACGGCGATTCTGATTTTCTAAACACTTACATCAGCTCAAGTGTTCACAAAATCAGGATCAATAAAAAACTAAAAAGAGGTATCAATATGGTAATGGTCGAACTCTTCGTGGTTCTGCTCTTCATTTATTTGGGGGCAAGGATCGGTGGTATCGGCATTGGTTTTGCTGGTGGTGCCGGGGTCATTGCGTTGTCTATAATCCTAGGTGTTCCGACAAGCCAGTCTTACATCCCTGTCGATGTAATTCTGATCATCATGTCTGTCATTACCGCCATTGCGGCAATGCAGGTCGCTGGTGGTTTAGATTGGATGGTACAGGTTGCGGAAGACTTTTTGCGTAAACATCCAGAACGCATCACTTTTTACGCACCTATCGTGACATTCCTAATGACACTTATGGCCGGTACAGGTCATACGGCATTCTCTACTCTGCCTGTCATTGCAGAAGTAGCAAAAGGCCAAGGCGTTCGTCCTTCTCGTCCACTATCTATCGCGGTAGTCGCGTCGCAAATCGCGATCACAGCGTCGCCAATTTCAGCGGCCGTTGTTGCGTTTGCAGCAATGCTGCATCCGTTTGGCGTAGACTACCTAACACTACTGGCTATCTGTATCCCAACAACGTTTATCGCTTGTATGATCGGTGCATTCGTCGCGAACTTCATGGGCTGTGAACTTAAAGATGATCCTGAGTACCAACATCGTCTAGAAAGCGGGCTAATCAAGCTGAGTACTGAAGCTAAGCGTGAAATCCTACCGACGGCGAAAAAGGCGACATTCATCTTCCTTGGCGCAATCGCACTAGTCGTGTGCTATGCGGCAGTAATCTCTGGCTCTATTGGCCTAATCGAGAACCCTGCTCTAGGTCGTAACGAAGCAATCATGACCGTGATGCTTGCGGCAGCGGCTGCGATCGTATTGAGCTGTAAGATTGATGCCGACAAAATTCCATCGGCAGCAACATTCCGCTCTGGTATGACTGCATGTGTGTGTGTTCTTGGTGTGGCATGGCTAGGTTCGACGTTCGTTAACGCGCACGTTGATGACATCAAAGAAGTCGCCGGTGCTCTACTGGCTGACTACCCATGGATGCTAGCACTTGTTCTATTCTTCGCATCGATGCTACTTTACTCTCAAGGTGCAACGACGGTTGCACTAATGCCAGCAGCACTAGCCATCGGTGTCGCGCCATTAACCGCAGTTGCGTCTTTTGCAGCCGTAAGTGCGCTATTCGTACTACCGACTTACCCAACGCTACTTGCCGCGGTTGAGATGGACGACACGGGCTCGACTCGCATCGGTAAGTACGTATTCAACCACCCATTCTTCGTGCCAGGTGTTGCAACCATCGCGTCAGCGGTAGCGCTTGGCTTCGCATTTGGTGGCCTACTGCTCTAATAGAAACAGAGTCTTACTCAGGGAGCTTCGGCTCCCTTTTTTCATTTCCTTGAATTTACACTTATCGCTTAATAAATCTTCATTTCCGTGAAACTTAATGACTAGTCAGCAGGTCTGATTGAGTTACACTAACGGCAATTATCTAAGATGAATTAAACTTTTTATGCGCGTATTACTTTCCGTTTTACTCATAGGGCTTATTACTTTTTCCACACCATCACTGGCCTTATTTGGTAACGATCAGTTTGGGAGTAGCCAAAACAGCACCTTTGGCAACAGCAACGACAGCTTTGTCTCCGTTGATCAGGCTTTTCCTTTTAACTTCTATCAGCAAAACGACAAACTATTGTTAGATTGGCAAGTTCGCGAGGGTTATTACCTGTATCAAGAGCGTTTGTCCATTGCGGGCGAGAACGTTTCTCTTGGTAAACTAAAAATAGAAAACGGCACACCACATAAAGATGAGTTCTTCGGTGATGTTCACATTTATACTGACCCACTGTTTGTCAATGTGCCCCTACAAAACTGGCAAGAAGGTGCACGTGTGGTGGTTCAATACCAAGGTTGTGCGAAAGCTGGCTTTTGTTACCCACCAGAAACGCGCGTGATTCCTATCAGTGCGTTTACTTCAACGGGATCAGGCTCGGATCCAAATGCATCGACGACTGAACAAGCACCTACAGCAACACCACCAGCAATTGAGCAGCCAACTTCTGTCACAATATCAACGACACCAGTAACCGAACAAGATAACCTAGCCGCACATCTCGCGGACAACTGGTGGACACCGATGCTGTTTTTAGCGTTAGGGGTAGGTTTGGCATTCACACCTTGCGTACTGCCTATGTACCCGATCCTCACCAGTATCGTGTTAGGTAGCGGCAAGCTAAGCCAACGTCGCGCGCTTGGTCTATCGTTTGTTTACGTGCAAGGCATGGCGCTGACTTACACCCTACTTGGCCTTGTGGTAGCATCTGCGGGCATGCAGTTCCAAGCGGCGATGCAGCACCCTTATGTGTTGATTGGTTTGAGTGTGTTATTCGTGGTGCTCGCTCTGTCCATGTTTGGGGTATATAACCTGCAACTACCAAGCGGCGTGCAGACTTGGTTAAACAACCTAAGCAACAAGCAACAAGGTGGTAGCAGCGCAGGCGTGTTCGCGATGGGTGCGATTTCAGGCCTGGTATGTTCACCTTGTACCACGGCGCCACTGTCTGGCGCGCTCCTTTACGTGGCACAAAGCAGCGACTTACTCACCGGTGGTATTGCACTTTACGCACTGGCGATGGGGATGGGCATTCCACTGATTTTAGTGGCCGTATTCGGCAACAAGCTGCTCCCCAAAACAGGCGGTTGGATGAATCGCGTTAAGACACTATTTGGATTCATTCTACTAGCGGCGCCTATCTCCTTGCTTGAACGTATCTTGCCAGAGATATGGGCAACCGCATTATGGTCAGCATTGGGCATTGCGGCTTTTGGCTGGCTTTACCACATCAAGAACAGCTTGGAATTTGGCGGCTGGAAGCAAAGTGCCGTGGGCATCATCGCCGTACTAGGTTTGTTTGCTTCCGCACAACCCGCATTGAGCTACTGGTTTGGAGGCTCCGCCACACAAACACACCAAGCGACAGTGAGCTTTACTCGTGTCGCAACCGTAGCAGAATTGGAAGAACAACTTGCTCTGGCGAAACAAGCAGGCAAACCTGTGATGCTCGACTTCTACGCCGACTGGTGTGTGGCATGCAAGGAATTTGAGAAATACACGTTCCACGACCCAAGTGTCGAACCCAAGTTGAAAAGCTTTGTTCTGTTGCAAGCTGATGTCACCAAAAACCAGATTCAGGATATTGAGCTACTTAAACGTATGAATGTGCTTGGTTTGCCGACCATTGAATTCTGGGATGCCAGCGGAAAACACATTTCAAACGCACGCCTGACTGGTTTTATGGCTGCACAGCCCTTCTTAGAACACATCAACCAAATCGGTTCGTGACACATCAAACGCCAGCCACTTTTTCACTGGCGTTTTTTATTACCCAAATAAAATTGGGAAACTGGCGTTTATATGCGAATTTTCTAATAAAAGTCGATTTAGTTCAGACTTTTAATGGATAAATATTGTCCACCCTCTTAAAGGTGGACAATAATTCTTTTAACTAAACTAGCAAAAGTGTTTAACGTCATGGATTCGACCTACACCATTATCATCGCTGATGATCACCCACTGTTCCGCAATGCCTTGTTCCAATCCGTGCACATGGCAGTGAGTGGTGCCAATCTTCTCGAGGCAGACTCGTTGAGTGCGTTACTCGCATTGTTGGAAAAAGAAGAAGAACCTGATTTGGTATTGCTAGATCTAAAGATGCCGGGAGCAAATGGTATGTCTGGCCTGATCCACTTACGTGCAGAATACCCAGATCTTCCTATCGTTGTCGTGTCTGCCAGCGAAGAACCCGCAATAGTAACCCAAGTGAAAAGCCATGGCGCTTTTGGTTTTATTCCCAAGTCGAGTGACATGCGTGAACTGGTAAGTGCGCTCAACCAAGTTCTAAATGGCGACCCATTTTTCCCCGAAGGACTCATCACTAACAACGCCGCATGTAATGATTTAGCCGAGAAAATTGCCGCCCTGACACCTCAACAATACAAGGTGCTTGGCATGCTGTCAGATGGCTTGCTTAACAAGCAAATTGCCTATGAACTCAGTGTCTCAGAGGCCACGATCAAAGCACATATGACGGCGATTTTCCGCAAACTGGGCGTCAAGAACCGTACTCAAGCGGTCATCCTGCTGCAGCAAATGGAACCTGAGCAGTAAAAATAGACCCAATTCACATGAATATGACGCACAAAGAACAGCAGACCATAAAATGGAAAATATAAAGGCTGCACCAAGCCATTTTTTCATCCCTCAGTTAATCACCTAACTCTGGGAGGCCATACTTTGCTAAGTATTCTCATTACGCAATTTGTTGTTCTCTGGGCCGTCATCGATCCTATTGGCTCTGTGCCTGTCTACCTATCCCAAACTCAGCATCTAACGGTGAAGTAGCGCCGATTGGTCGCTCTTAAAGCCATCGCCATTTCAACTGGTGTGTTGCTATTCTTGCTCATTGCTGGTCAGTTATTGCTAGAAGCCATGCAAATTCCGCTTCCCGCATTCCAAGCGGCGGAGGATTAGTGTTACTCCTGTTTGCTCTCACTATGATTTTTGGTGAGTCTAAGCCGGATCAAGAAACCAAACTGTCTCAAGACGTCATTCACTCCGATCTCGCGGATCTTGCGGTTTACCCACTCGCGATCCCATCGATCGCTTCTCCTGGCGCAATGATGGCGATCGTCATGCTGACCGACAACAATCGCAACGCTATTATCGATCAAGCCATGACGGCAGGTGTCATGATTGTGGTGGTGCTATTAGTGACTCTGCTTCTGCTATTAGGTGCGAATACCATTCAAAAAGTCATTGCCAATGTCGGCGCCGCCATCATCAGCCGTGTTATGGGACTGATCCTCTTAGCGGCTGCGCTAAACAATTTATGGCTAGGGGTTAAAGATTTTTATACCTGATGAGCCAAACTCTTAGACCTTTGGCTAATTTAACAGCGCATTAACAGCACACTTTTATCCGCCTATACGCTCAAACGCCCTAAATATGGGCGTTTTTTCTTTTTATCGTCGCGACTAAAGTTGAAAAGAGTTCTTGCCAACACCTTGCTAATGTACATGTTGAAACATTTTATTAACAACAATACCAATCGTAAGGAGACGGCAATGGCATTTGAAAGCGAAGAACGAGCCAAAGCCTATTGGGACAAGAACGTAAAAATCATGATAAGCCTAATGGTTATCTGGTTCGTCGTGTCTTTTGGCTGCGGCATTTTATTTGTCGACGTACTTAATCAATTTCAATTAGGTGGATACAAGCTAGGTTTCTGGTTTGCTCAACAAGGCTCCATCTACACCTTCCTAGGTATTATTTTCTACTACGCGTGGAGAATGCGCCAACTTGACCGTGAATTCGGCGTAGATGATGAGTAAGGAGTAACTCAGATGGATTTGAAAACTATTACCTACCTAGTGGTTGGTGCGACCTTCATCCTTTACATCGGGATTGCCATTTGGGCGCGCGCTGGCTCAACGAAAGAATTCTATGTTGCAGGTGGCGGTGTAAACCCTGTCGCTAACGGCATGGCAACCGCAGCCGACTGGATGTCAGCGGCATCGTTTATCTCTATGGCGGGTTTGATAGCCTTTATGGGGTATGGCGGCAGCGTCTTCTTGATGGGCTGGACTGGCGGTTACGTTTTGCTGGCGATGCTACTTGCGCCTTACCTACGTAAATTTGGCAAATTTACCGTACCAGAGTTTATCGGTGAGCGCTTTTACTCAAACGCAGCACGTATTGTGGCAGTAATATGTCTGATCATCGCATCAGTGACTTACGTTATCGGTCAGATGAAAGGCGTTGGTGTCGCATTCGGTCGTTTCCTCGAAGTCGACTACGCGACAGGACTTGGTATCGGTATGTGTATCGTATTCATCTACGCGGTAATGGGCGGGATGAAAGGCATCACCTACACGCAGATTGCTCAGTATTGCGTACTCATTTTAGCTTACACTATCCCTGCAATCTTTATCTCTCTGCAGTTAACTGGCCACCCTCTACCACAAATCGGTTTAGGTAGTACCATCTCCGGCACCGATGTCTATCTACTCGATAGGCTTGACCAAGTGGTGACCGAACTCGGCTTTAGTGAATACACCACATCCGTTCGCGGTGACACGCTAAACATGTTTGTGTACACCATGTCTCTAATGATTGGTACTGCAGGTCTACCACACGTAATTATCCGCTTCTTTACGGTACCTAAGGTTCGAGATGCGCGTACGTCAGCAGGTTGGGCGCTCTTTTTCATCGCAATTCTGTACACTACAGCACCAGCTGTTTCAGCGATGGCACGCCTAAACCTAATGGACACGGTTAACCCTGCACCAGGTCAGCACCTTGCTTATGACGAGCGTCCAGACTGGTTCAAGAACTGGGAAAAAACTGGTCTGCTAGGCTTTGATGATAAGAATGGTGACGGTCTGATTGAGTACACCTCGAACCCGGCTACCAACGAGCTGAAAGTTGACCGTGACATCATGGTATTGGCGAACCCTGAGATTGCGAAGCTACCTAACTGGGTTATCGCACTGGTTGCCGCGGGCGGTCTGGCAGCAGCACTGTCTACTGCAGCGGGTCTATTGTTGGCTATCTCGTCCGCCATCTCTCATGACTTAATCAAAGGCGTGATTAACCCAAGAATTTCCGAGAAGAAAGAACTGCTTGCAAGTCGAATCTCTATGGCCGTGGCCATTGCGTTCGCAGGCTATCTCGGCCTCAATCCACCGGGCTTTGCTGCGGGTACTGTTGCGCTAGCATTTGGTCTGGCTGGTTCCTCTATCTTCCCAGCATTGATGATGGGAATCTTTAGCAAAGGCATCAACAAAGAAGGCGCGATCGCAGGTATGGTTGCGGGTATCAGTATCACGCTATTCTACGTATTCCAGCACAAAGGTATTCTGTTTATCCCTGAGTGGAAATACCTACAAAGCTGGGGCAGCAACTGGTTCTTCGGTATTGAGCCTAATGCATTTGGCGCCATCGGGGCTATGTTTAACTTCATCGTGGCATTCGCTGTGTCGAGAGTGACGGCAGAAACACCGCAAGAAGTGAAAGACCTGGTCGAGCACGTACGTGTACCAGTCGGTGCTGGTAGTGCGGTTGATCACTAAAGCTTAACTCAAATCCCAAAAGCCCCTTTTGGGGCTTTTTTATTCGCAAAATTAGGTTAACGTAACCAAGTATACCCAAGCAACTTTAGAACATTTTATTCAGCTCCTAGAGGTTGCTTAGGTATAACGTTGTAGCAAGGAAGCCAAAATGTTTAAGAACAAGCACTTTATTCTCGCCCTGTTGATTGCGCCAATTCTTTCCCTGATCGCCTATTTCGGTACTGATATGGCGTTGAGTGAAAAGCCTCATGCCGCTGAAGAAGGTCAGAGCTACAAGCTGGTGGGTAAATCCAATTGTCGCTATACCAGTGGATTGTGCGAAATGGTGAATGGTGATTTCAAGGTTAAGTTTCGCTCTGAAAAGTTCACTCAAGACGGCTTAGAACTGTCGCTTAATGCTGCCTACCCGCTTGAAGGGGTAAAAGTTTCTCTGGTCGATAGCCAAGAGCAGAATGCTCAACCTATTGATATGACACGTGCTGATAATGCAGGCCAGAATTGGTACATCACTTTACCAACACCAGCCTCTGAAGAAAGTTGGCTCAGGGTTGCAATTCAGGCTAACGGCTCACTCTATTACGGAGAGACTCAGACCGCATTCGTGAAGTACGAAACCCTATTTACGGAATAACTCTGACTAACTTCACACCAATAAAAGACCTCCGAACGGAGGTCTTTTATTAGGTAATTCTGTTTAAGACTGAGCGCAACTTCAGAGGCTTAACAGGTTTGGCCATAAAGCTAAAACCATTGGCTTTGATGCCATCAAGCATATCGTCCGTGCAGTCTGCGCTGATGATCACCCCTTCAAAGCCATTACCGAGTCGCAAACGACACTGCTGTAATACTTCCAAGCCTGTACGTCCATTATCAAGACGGTAATCAGAGAAAATGACATCAGGTACCCAATCATCTTCCAAAGCTTTAAGACTCTCGACGATATCAGTCGCAATACGAATGTCACAGCCCCAGCGCGAGAGCAAATTTTCCATACCAACCAAGATATCGGGCTCATTGTCGACACACAGAACCCGGATATGGATCAAGTCAGACTGTGCACTCTTCACCGCTTTAACCGGTTGAATGTGCGCCTTCTCCGCCTTGTCTAAAGTAATGGAGAATACACTGCCTTTTCCAAACCAAGACCGCATTGAGATCTCATGTCCAAGCACTTGCGCGATACCTTTTGAGATAGCCAATCCCAACCCTAGACCTTGATCAGAGCGTACCTGAGTGCCTCGGTTGAACTCCTCAAAAATCTCTTGCTGCTTCTCTTCTTCAATACCCATTCCGTTGTCCCACACCTCAATACGCACTCGCCCTTGGACACGACGTACACCGAGTGCTACCTTGCCATTTGGGCTATAACGAAACGCATTGGTGAGAAAATTCTGTACCACCCGACGCAGCAATTTCGGGTCTGATTTCACCATCATGGAAGATGGGATCATGGTGAACTCAATGCCTTGCTGTTTAGCAAGGGCACTGAACTCGGCATTTAGGTTTGCTAAGACATCATTGACCGCGAAACCATACACATTCACATCCAATTTGCCCGATTCTAAGCGCGAAATATCGAGCAAATCACCAATTAAGTCCTCTGCTGCTTCCAACGCACTCTCGATATAAGTAGACAGTTGTTGGGTTTCACTGTCTTTGGCAACTTCCGACAATGAAGAAGCAAACAGACGCGCCGCATTCAATGGCTGCATCAAGTCGTGGCTTACCGCGGCTAAAAAGCGCGACTTAGATTGTGATTCATGCTCCGAGCGTTGTGTTGCAGCCACCAGTTGTTTGTTCAACTGCTCTAACTCACGGGTACGTACGCGAACGCGTTCTTCAAGGGTTTCATTGGCGTCTTTGAGTGCCTGCTCAGCATCGCGAAACACGGTGATGTCAGTAAAACTCATCACAAAACCGCCCCCCGGCATCGGGTTACCTTGCACTTCAATGACTCGACCATCAGGGCGGACACGAGAAGAAGTATGTCGCGTTCCTTGCTCAAGGTGATATACACGGCGCCGAACATGCCCTTCAGGGTCTCCGGGGCCACACAAACCCTGCTCAGCATTGTGGCGAATCACATCGGCAATAGGACGCCCAACCTGAATCAATCCAGGAGGGAACTCAAACAACTCTAAATAACGTTGATTCCACGCCACTAGCCGTAATTGCTTATCAACCACCGCAATGCCCTGGCCAATATGTTCAATCGCACCTTGCAGTAATCCACGACTGAAATCGTACAACTCAGACGCTTCATCAACGATAGTCGCCACTTCTTCTAGCTGCATATTCCTGCCTTGTAAGGCAGAAGTAAGTACTAACTTAGCAGAAGAGGCTCCGAACACGCCCGCAAGCACGCGCTCAGTATGACGAATCAGGGAAGATGGAGCTTGCTGGTTTGGTAGCAATTCTTCTCGCTGCTGATCCCAATAAGCTTTAAACGCTAATTTCACTCGCTTTCGGCCAACAAAGCGGGAAGCCAGCATCTCCAATTCACTGACCGTCACTCGGCTTTGATATAAACTGATGTTTTCACTTTCCGGCAACGGGGTACCCACAAACGATGCCGATTGTAAGCGTTCACTTATGCTTGGCCGCGTCGCCAGTGAAACGGCAACAAAACACACCGCATTCGCAACCACGCTAAGAATCATGCCCCAGTCCGACACAGCAATATCAAAATCAGCCAACAGCTCTGGCGGTGTGATAAGCCAAATCAACAAGTTATTACTGGCGTCCCCAGCCAACATGTCGGTTTGGCTCATCAACGTGATCAACCAAATGGTGAAGCCCACTAAAAGTCCGACATAGACGCCTTTTTTGTTTCCCTGACGCCAATACATACCACCAATCAGTGACGGAGCAAATTGAGTGATAGCCGCAAAAGAGAGGAAGCCGATTGCGGAAAGTGAGTGGATACTATCTAACGCCTGGTAAAACCCCCATGCACCAATCAACAGGAGCAAAATTAGCGCACGACGAATTCGCAATAACAGCTCAGAAAAGTGATGATGGCTGCGCTGCGCTAGCCGCATGCGACGCAAGATCAGCGGCATCACGAGATCATTCGATACCATGATCGCTAATGCAATAGTCGAGACAATCACCATCCCACTTGCAGCAGAGGTTCCCCCTAAGAAAGCCAGTAAGGCAATATCGCTTGCCCCTACCGCCATGGGAACACTAATCACATAGGTATCTGCAGGACTGCCGCTTAATAACCCTTGCCCCACCCATGCTATTGGCAGCACAAAAGCGCCCATCAAAACGAGATATAAAGGAAACAGCCAACGAGCGACGTGGAGGTCTTGAGCGCGCTCATTTTCCACCACCATGGTATGAAATTGGCGAGGTAGGCAGACAATAGCCAGCATGGTTAATACGGTATGAATCAGCAGCGTCGGAATATTGGGAGATTGATACGTCTGAGCAGCGATGTCTGTCAGACTCACACTCTCCGTGTCCAATGCGAGCCAAACAATAAACACGCCCACCGTAAGAAATGCCACCAGCTTAATTACCGACTCAAACGCAATCGCCATCATCATGCCGCGATGATGCTCAGTATTATCAATATGGCGAGTACCAAATAACATGGTAAAGATTGCTAATGCCCCAACGACAAACCAAGAGACACTGAAATTCTGATGATCTAAGTTAGCGGCGAAGCCAGGGGCTATGATTTCTAGCCCCATCGTGATGCCACGCAACTGCAAAGCGATATAAGGCAAAATACCCGCCACAGCAATCAAGGTGACCGCGACAGCTACCCCTTGGGACTTGCCGTAACGAGCCGCGATAAAATCAGCAATAGAAGTAATGTGCTCACGCTTAGCAATCAAGATCAACCGCGCCAGCACACGCCAACCAATGGTAAAAACCAAAATCGGTGCGATGTAGATCGGTAAAAAAGACCAAGGGTTCGTGCTCGCCTGCCCGACAGTGCCATAAAAGGTCCATGATGTGCAGTAGACCGCAATCGACAAACTGTAGATCCAAGGTCGCCAACGCGCTAACCACCTCTTCTGTTTGTCACCGTACCAAGCGATTAAAAATAGGACTCCTAAATACGCCAAAGAAACGGGAATCACTAGCCATCCTTGCATCCGATATCCTTTCTTACTGTCATAAAAAAACCTCTCCACTAAAGAGAGGTTTTATTTAACACTGCTTTCTCAACAGAGACAAAGGTTAGTTTTTAATCTCTGTCACAGAAGCTTAATTCTGTGTATCTTGCACTTTCGCTGATAAGTCAATCACATGCAACTCAGCCTCTTGAGGCTCAAGCTTGATGAACAGCGCCCAAAAGCCCATTGCAGCCATGGCCCAGAACACATTCGCGCCCCAGTGTTCATACCCCCAACCACTAATAACCGTCATCGTTGCAATCACGCCGCCTAACGGGATGGCATTGTACAGTGCTTGCAACGCGACCATCTTATTTTCGGCCGAGTTCTGGATATATTGAATAGCAGCAATATGTGCCGTAGCAAACGTCACACCATGGAGCAACTGCACCACAACAAGCGCAACCAATGATGTTGTCGTTGCCGTCATCCCCCAGCGTAGCATGACACCGCCCGCCGCCAGCAAAAACAGAGTGCGTAAAGACCAGCCGGTAAACAGTCGCTTGCTCAATGCAAACACGGCAACCTCTGCTGCGACACCTAGGCTCCACAAATAACCAATCACGTCTTCTGAATGTCCGGCAGCTTTCCAGTGAATGGCACTAAAGCCGTAGTACGCTGCATGACTACCCTGAATTAACGCCACTAACAGCAAAAATTTCATTACCGGTTTATCGGTGAGCAGTGCGGTCAACTTAGGACGTTCTCCATGTTGGTCGCCAAGCGTCACTGGCATTGGATTCGTATTACGCATCACCAGCAGTAGAGAAACAAACACGCCTGCCATTGCGGTATACAGAATCATGTCGGTGCCATATTCCGCGACTAAATAGCCAACAACCGTTGATCCCGCAATAAACGCAATCGAGCCCCACAAACGTGTGCGACCATAGTCGAGCATTTTCAAACGTGCGTAGTAGTTCGCCATCGCATCCGACAGCGGAACGATCGGACCACAGCAGAGGTTAAACAACACCGTGACTAGCGCCATTAACCAAAAACTCCCCCCGCTGAAAAAGTGGAAACCAACAAAAATAAGCGCCGCAAAACTGAGCCAGCGTAACGCAGGCATTATGCGCTCAACTTTGTGTACGCGCGGTGTGATCACTATGTTTGCCACGCAGCGAGTCGCCAAACCAAGACCAACCAGCAGGCCGATATCCGTCGCAGAGACACCTTGCTCTTTAAACCACAACGACCAAAATGGTAAGTAGACACCATAAGCAAAAAAGAACCCGAGAAAATACTGAGAAATCCAGCCATAAGGAGAAGGTTTCAACATCACGACATCCTAGAAAAACGAAACAAGCCAAACGAAAACGTTTGGGACGACGAATTATGGATCGCAATGGGTAAGAGAAAAAGGGAAGAATCAGCAACTCGTCGTTTCCCCTATGACACAGAATCAGAGATAACGCCTTTAAAATAGATTTATATTTGTGCTGATTTAGACCAAAGTCGTCTGGCTTCCAAGGAGAAATTTGTCAGACTTAGAAGGTATTCCTAACTAACGTTGGAACTTCTATGCCTGACAAATTCAATATTCAATCTCCACCGTTCAACCGTCTGACTGAGGCCCAGCAAACACGACTGCGTTCATCGTTGGATGTCGCATATTACCGAACTCGAGATGTAATTTTGGCTTGTGGGCAAACTAATAACCATCTGCACATCATAATTAAAGGAGCGGTAGAAGAGCGTTCAAAAGACCAAAGCGAAGTATTTGCTCACTACGCCAATGATGACATGTTTGACGTCCGTTCATTATTCGAAGAAAGCGTTCGCCATCAATATGTCGCTCTGGAGGACACCCTTTCTTACTTGTTGCCCAAAGACGTATTTCTCGAACTCTACAACGAGAATGGCCAATTCGCTGCTTACTTCGATAACAACCTTTCCAAGCGACAGGCCCTAATTGAAGCCGCGCAGCAACAACAGAATTTAGCGGAGTTCATTCTGACTAAAGTCGATAGCAGCATTTACCATCCACCGATGTTGCTAGCACCCGATACTCCTATCTGCGAGGTCACCAGAACTCTCAAAGAGAATGGGCTTGATGCCGCCTTGGTGGGGCTAAACGTTGACGACCCACGACTGACGCGCCACCCCTCTGAACATCCATACGCCATTATCACCCGCACCAACATGCTCCACGCAGTCATGCTAGAGGGACACCCTCTCGATACACCGGTCAGTGACATCGCTTCGTTTCCGGTCTATCACGTTGACGATGGCGATTTTCTGTTTAATGCCATGATCACCATGACGCGTAATCGCATGAAACGCTTAATGGTATGTGATGGCAATAAAGCAGTGGGGATGCTGGATATGACTCAGATCCTCAGCGCCTTCTCCACCCATTCACACGTACTCACTTTAAGCATCGCCAGATCCAGCAGTGTGGAAGAACTTGCTTTGGCTTCCAATCGACAACGTCAGCTAGTGGATAGCTTGCTAAAAAACGGTATCCGCACCCGCTTTATCATGGAGTTAATCTCAGCCGTCAATGAACAGATCATTGAGAAAGCCTTTGAGCTTATCGTGCCACCCGCTTTGCATGATCACTGTTGTTTGATTGTCTTGGGCTCAGAAGGGCGTGGAGAGCAAATTCTAAAAACCGACCAAGATAATGCCCTCATTCTTGAAGATGGCTTGGAATGGCCACAGTGCGAACTGGTCATGCAATCTCTCACCCACACCTTGCAACAACTTGGTTATCCACTCTGTCCGGGCAAAGTGATGGTGAACAATCCTAAGTGGGTCAAAACGCAGCAAGAATGGATCAATACCCTCGATGGTTGGATTACCAAAGCACAACCAGAACAAATCATGGACTTAGCGATATTCAGTGACGCTCATGCCGTTGCAGGTAATCGAGAATTACTCACTCCCGTTGCAGTACACCTCAGAGACAGCATGGAAGATCACATGTTGATTCTGTCTGATTTCACTCGCCCAGCTTTGCAATTTTCTGTTCCTCTTACTCTATTTGGTAACGTAAAAAGTGCTAAGGACGGGTTGGATATTAAGCGTGGTGGCATCTTCCCGATCGTGCATGGCATTCGCACCTTGTCATTGGAATATGCGATTGAAGAGAAGAACACCTTTGAGCGAATTAAAGCATTGCGGAACCAACGTATTTTGGAGCCTGAAACGGCCGATAACCTGAATGAAGCACTCAAACTGTTTTTTAAACTCCGACTTAGCCAACAATTGACTAAGCAAGAGACGCTCAACAATATCGACATCCAGCAGTTGGACCGAACTGAGCGTGATCTACTACGCCACAGCCTGCATGTAGTGAAAAAGTTTAAGCAATTTTTGGGCTTCCACTATCAAATCCGTGACTAAAGTCTTCGAACCCAGTCACATGAGAGGTAACAGAGATGAATTGGCTGCAACGTAAATATTGGTATTATCGATTAAAAGGCTCACCTTATCGATCGCTGTTTTGTCCTCCAAGTAAAGGCGAATTCGTCTCTCTCGACTGTGAAACCACCAGCCTAGACCCCAAGCGTGCCGAACTGGTCACCATCGCCGCAACAAAAATTATCGACAACCGTATTATCACCAGTAGACCGTTTGAAGTACGATTAAGAGCACCACAATCGCTCGATTCTGGTTCGGTGAAAATCCATCAAATCCGTCATCAGGACTTAGCCGATGGCATCAGTGAGAATGAAGCCCTATTAAAGCTACTGACGTTCATTGGTAATCGGCCGTTAGTGGGCTATCACATTCGCTATGATAAGAAAATTCTCGATCTTGCATGCCTGCGACACCTTGGTTTTCCTCTCCCTAACCCCCTAATTGAAGTGAGCCAAATCTACCATGACAAACTCGAACGACATTTGCCCAATGCCTATTTCGACTTAAGTCTTGATGCCATCTGTAAACATCTGGATCTGCCGATTCAAGACAAACACGACGCGCTGCAAGACGCCATTGCCGCGGCATTAGTTTTTGTCAGGCTAACCAAAGGCGACTTGCCCAGCCTAACCGTTCCCTATACGCAATAGCGCCATAATCAGCTTTCGATCCGCATCCCAAATTCGCATTTATGTCCGGAATTTTATGACACATATTTCACTCTCATCCTAAAGTCTAATTGTGGAAATAAGCGCTGTGATTGACAGTTATATGTACAACCTCGTTCTAGCCACGACTCATCGTTAAGAACGAAAAACAGCCTTATAAATATCTAAGGCCGAGAAATATAGGCACAAGGAGAGCAGCCATGAGCGAAGCCCACGTTTATCCGGTAAAAGAAAATATTAAGAACCATACGCATGCGGATAATGATACTTACCTAGCCATGTATCAGCAGTCGGTCACCGATCCTGAGGGCTTCTGGAACGAACACGGCAAAGTAGTGGATTGGATTAAACCGTTCACCCAAGTAAAGAATACTTCTTTCGATACGGGCCACGTGGACATTCGTTGGTTTGAAGACGGCACACTGAACGTATCTGCAAACTGTATTGATCGTCACCTTGCCCAGCATGGCGATGAAGTCGCGATCATCTGGGAAGGCGACGATCCTGCCGACGACAAAACCCTCACATTCAATGAACTGCATAAAGAAGTGTGTAAGTTCTCTAACGCACTAAAAGAGCAAGGCGTACACAAAGGCGATGTGGTTTGCCTTTACATGCCTATGGTGCCAGAAGCCGCTATTGCGATGTTGGCATGTACGCGAATTGGTGCGGTTCATACCGTAGTATTTGGTGGTTTCTCACCAGAAGCATTATCCGGTCGTATCATCGACTCAGACGCAAAAATCGTTATCACCGCAGATGAAGGCGTTCGTGGTGGTCGCGCAGTCCCACTCAAAAAGAACGTCGATGAAGCACTAACCAACCCAGAAGTGAAGACCATCGACAAGGTTGTCGTGCTAAAACGCACTGGCGGCGATATTGATTGGCATGAGCACCGTGACGTTTGGTGGCACGAAGCAACAGCCGTCGTTTCTGACGACTGTCCACCAGAAGAGATGAAAGCGGAAGATCCACTGTTCATCCTTTACACTTCAGGCTCAACAGGTAAGCCCAAAGGCGTACTGCACACGACAGGCGGCTACCTGGTGTACGCAACCATGACCTTCAAATACGTATTCGATTACCAAAAAGGCGAAACGTTCTGGTGTACTGCGGATGTGGGTTGGATTACTGGTCACACTTACCTAATTTATGGTCCACTGGCGAACGGTGCGAAAACCATTCTGTTCGAAGGTGTGCCAAACTACCCAAGCACGGCTCGCATGAGTGAAGTGGTTGATAAGCACCAAGTGAATATTCTCTATACCGCACCAACGGCTATTCGTGCCCTAATGGCAAAAGGTAACGAAGCGGTCGCTGGCACATCACGTTCAAGCTTGCGTGTGATGGGCTCAGTAGGTGAACCAATCAACCCTGAAGCATGGGAGTGGTATTACAAGACCATTGGTAACGAGAGTTCGCCTATCGTTGATACTTGGTGGCAAACAGAGACAGGCGGTATCTTGATCGCACCGCTACCGGGCGCAACAGATCTAAAACCAGGCTCAGCAACTCGTCCATTCTTTGGCGTACAGCCTGCGCTAGTGGATAACATGGGTAACATCATCGAAGAGACTGCGGCAGAAGGTAACTTAGTGATCCTCGATTCATGGCCAGGTCAGATGCGTACAGTTTACGGCGACCATGAGCGCTTTGAACAAACGTACTTCTCTACCTTCAAAGGCATGTACTTCACTAGTGATGGTGCGCGTCGTGACGAAGACGGTTACTACTGGATCACAGGTCGTGTTGATGACGTACTGAACGTATCGGGTCACCGTATGGGTACGGCTGAGATTGAATCGGCACTGGTTGCACATGACAAGATTGCAGAAGCGGCGATTGTCGGTATTCCTCACGATATCAAAGGTCAAGCTATCTATGCCTATGTGACACTGAATGATGGCGAGTTCCCTTCTGCAGAACTACACAAAGAAGTGAAAAACTGGGTACGCAAAGAGATTGGTCCAATCGCGACGCCAGATGTACTGCACTGGACAGACTCTCTACCGAAAACCCGCTCTGGTAAGATCATGCGTCGTATTCTGCGTAAGATTGCAACGGGTGATACCAGCAATCTTGGCGATACTTCTACGCTGGCCGACCCAAGCGTAGTAGACAAACTCATTGCAGAGAAAGCAGAACTGGCATAACACCTAACCACTGTTTTAAACGCTAGATCTAAAAGCCGCTATTACCTATGGCGGCTTTTTTGTGCGTGGGCGCAAAATAAACCACAAAAACCACGTGGCAATGATGTTGTTTTTGTTAACTCGGCAACAGAAACGGCGGGGGCTATTAGGAGATTAGACCAGTAAATTGCTGCTAATTGCTGTGAATTAGCTATAATCTTGGTCGATTTTTTAAAATTTGCTCGGTTTTAACAAAAAAATCGTGCTGAATTATCGTATATTTGGGAATATAAACGTTCTGCTCACGATAAAGGAAGATAGCTACATAATGCCAGCAAAGTCACGGATTCTCATTCTAAACGGACCAAATCTTAACCTATTAGGTCTGCGTGAACCGACACACTATGGTAACAACACCCTAGCGCAGATTGTTGACGCTTTAACTGAACAGGCTCACAACTCTGGGGTGGAACTTGAGCACCTGCAATCTAATCGTGAGTACGAACTGATAGAAGCCATTCATGCTGCATACGGCAAAGTGGACTTCATCATTATCAATCCAGCGGCCTTCACTCATACCAGTGTCGCGCTGCGAGATGCACTACTTGGCGTAGCCATCCCATTTATCGAAGTGCATCTATCGAACGTTCACGCACGTGAGCCGTTCCGTCACCATTCTTACCTATCTGATAAAGCAGAAGGGGTAATTTGCGGTTTAGGTGCACTAGGTTATGAATTTGCTCTGTCTGCAGCAATTGCAAAATTGCAGGCAAAGTAGACCAAACACTCTGCAGCCCTAAGGGTTGTCTTAATCACAAGATAAAAGAGAAAGAAAAGATGGATATTCGTAAAATCAAAAAACTAATTGAATTAGTTGAAGAGTCTGGCATTGCAGAGCTAGAGATTTCTGAAGGTGAAGAGTCGGTACGAATCAGTCGTCACGGCACAGTCGCAGCTCCAGCACCAGTTCATTACGCAGCAGCTCCTGTAGCAATGCAGGCTCCAGCAGCTGCGCCTGTAGCAGAAGCTCCAGCAATGGCAGCAGAAGCACCGGCGGCAGTTCCTGCAGGTCACCAAGTTCTTTCTCCAATGGTTGGTACTTTCTACCGCTCTCCAAGCCCAGATTCAAAATCATTCATTGAGATTGGTCAGAGCGTGAAGGCTGGCGATACACTATGTATCGTTGAAGCAATGAAGATGATGAACCAAATCGAAGCGGACAAATCAGGTGTTGTTACTGCAATCCTAGTTGAAGACGGCCAGCCAGTTGAATTCGACCAACCACTCGTTGTAATCGAATAAGCGGGGCTCGCCTTATGCTAGATAAAGTAGTCATCGCGAACCGAGGTGAAATAGCACTTCGTATTCTTCGCGCTTGTAAAGAATTGGGTATTAAGACGGTAGCAGTACACTCAACGGCTGATCGCGATCTTAAGCACGTACTACTTGCGGACGAAACAGTATGTATCGGTCCTGCTCGTGGTATCGACAGCTACCTGAATATCCCTCGCATCATTTCTGCAGCAGAAGTAACAGGTGCGATTGCGATTCACCCAGGTTACGGTTTCCTATCTGAGAACGCAGACTTTGCTGAGCAAGTAGAGCGTAGCGGTTTCATCTTCGTTGGCCCTAAAGCAGATACCATCCGCATGATGGGTGACAAAGTGTCAGCTATCAACGCAATGAAAAAAGCAGGCGTTCCTTGTGTACCAGGCTCTGACGGTCCACTAGATAACGATGAAGACAAAAACAAAGCTCACGCTAAGCGTATCGGCTACCCAGTCATCATCAAAGCATCTGGTGGCGGCGGTGGGCGTGGTATGCGTGTTGTACGTTCTGAAACTGAGCTTGTTCAAGCTATCGCTATGACGCGTGCAGAAGCAAAAGCCGCATTCAACAACGACATGGTTTACATGGAGAAATTCCTAGAGAACCCACGTCACGTTGAAGTACAGGTTATTGCTGACGGTCAAGGCGGCGCTATCCACCTGGGTGAACGTGACTGTTCTATGCAGCGTCGTCATCAGAAGGTAGTAGAAGAAGCACCTGCTCCAGGTATCACCGAAGAAATGCGTAAATACATCGGTGAACGTTGTACGCGCGCATGCCTAGAAATCGGTTACCGCGGCGCAGGTACGTTCGAATTTCTATACGAGAACGGTGAGTTCTACTTCATCGAAATGAATACTCGTATTCAAGTTGAGCACCCAGTAACTGAAATGGTAACGGGCGTAGACCTAATCAAAGAGCAGCTACGCGTAGCAGCGGGTCAGCCTCTGTCATTCACTCAGGATGACATCAAGATCCGCGGCCATGCAATTGAGTGTCGTATCAATGCAGAAGACCCAGAGCGCTTCCTACCTTCTCCAGGTAAGATTGAACGCTTCCACCCGCCAGGCGGCATGGGTGTGCGTTGGGAATCTCACATTTATACTGGCTATACCGTGCCACCTCATTACGACTCAATGATTGGTAAATTGATCACTTACGGTGAAAACCGCGATGTAGCAATTGCACGTATGAAGAACGCTCTAGGTGAGATGATCATTGAAGGCATCAAGACTAACATTTCTCTGCAGCAGTCCATCATGAATGATGAGAACTTCCAGCACGGTGGTGCGAACATTCACTACCTAGAGAAGAAGCTAGGCCTACAATAAGCCTTTGCTAACCTCATAATAAATGCCCACATCTGTGGGCATTTTTGTTTTGTATAAAGACTATACTCAAACAAACCGTAGAGTTCTGGTAAACTTTGCGCCACTTCATTCACTTTAAGAGCAAAAACAAATGCCTTGGATTCAAATCAAACTCAATGCGACCAATGAAAACGCTGAGCAAATCGGCGACATGCTAATGGAAGAGACTGGTGCGCTGTCTGTAACTTTCCTAGACGCGCAGGATACGCCTGTATTCGAACCTCTACCAGGCGAAACTCGCTTGTGGGGCGATACTGATATTCTGGCACTGTATGATGCAGAAGCTGACACCAACTTCATCATCAACCAAATCAAAGCAAGCGACATGTTGGTAGAAGGTTTTGCTTACAAAGTTGAACAGCTAGAAGACAAAGACTGGGAACGCGAGTGGATGGATAACTTCCACCCAATGAAGTTCGGTGAACGTCTGTGGATTTGCCCAAGCTGGCGTGAAATCCCAGAACCAGACGCCGTCAACGTAATGTTAGATCCTGGCCTTGCATTCGGTACAGGTACTCATCCAACGACAGCGCTATGTCTTGAATGGCTAGAAGGTCTGGATCTGTCTGGTAAGACAGTTATCGACTTCGGCTGTGGCTCAGGCATCCTGGCGATCGCTGCGATCAAGCTAGGCGCAGAAAAAGTCATCGGGATCGATATTGATCCTCAGGCGCTACAAGCATCTCGCGACAACGCAGAACGTAATGGTGTAGCAGATCAACTTGAAGTGTACCTACCTCAAAACCAGCCAGAAGGTCTAATTGCAGACGTGGTTGTTGCCAACATTCTTGCTGGTCCACTGCGAGAACTAGCTCCAATCATTAAAAGCCTAGTGAAGCCAAATGGTGAGCTTGCGATGTCGGGTGTTTTAAACACTCAAGCAGAAGACGTAGCGAACCATTACCGTGACGAGCTTCACATTGACCCAATCGCAGAGCAAAGCGAATGGTGTCGCATCTCTGGTCGAAAACAAGGCTAGATATGGTTTTTAACGCTAATTGACTGAATTTTATGCAAATTGTAAAAACAATTTGTAAATGCTCAAATATTAGTCTTTTCACGCAGTAAAAAAATGCGTAAAATGCGCGCCCTTGCTGGTACAGAACTGTGATGACGTTTTGAAAATCGGAAACTATCAACTTAAGAACAATCTAATCGTAGCCCCTATGGCTGGTGTAACGGATAGACCGTTTCGCGAGTTGTGTCTTCGCTATGGTGCGGGAATGGCCGTCAGTGAAATGATGTCTGCTAACCCTAAGCTATGGGGAACGTCGAAGTCGAAACAACGCATGGTACACGAGGGCGAATCGGGCATTCGCTCTGTACAAATTGCGGGTTCCGATCCACAGCTTATGGCTGATGCTGCTCAATTCAGTGTTGAAAACGGTGCACAAATCATCGACATCAACATGGGCTGCCCAGCAAAGAAAGTGAACAAGAAGCTGGCGGGCTCTGCACTGCTTCAGTACCCAGACATCATCCAACAGATTTTGACTGCAGTAGTGGATGCAGTGGACGTTCCAGTAACGTTAAAGACTCGAACAGGCTGGGATACAGAAAACAAGAACTGTGTCCAAATCGCTAAATTAGCCGAAGACTGCGGCATACAGGCTCTTGCTTTGCATGGCAGAACGAAAGCATGTATGTACAAAGGTGAGGCCGAATACGACAGCATTAAAGCGGTTAAACAGGCTATATCCATTCCGGTTATCGCAAACGGTGATATCGATAGCCCGGAGAAAGCTAAGTTTGTACTGGAGTACACCGGTGCAGACGCTTTAATGATAGGACGCCCTGCCCAAGGTCGCCCTTGGATTTTCCAAGAAATCCATCACTATTTGGAAAACGGCACCACAATGGATGAGCTTCCAAATGAGGAAGTGAAAGCCATTATGCTTGGTCATGTTAACGCTCTACATGAATTCTATGGTGAGTTCTTAGGACCACGTATCGCGCGTAAGCACGTTGGCTGGTACCTAAAGGAGCATGAACAGGCAAGTGAGTTTCGCCGTACCTTCAACGCTATCGACGCGGCTTCGCTGCAGCTTGAAGCGCTAGAAGGTTATTTTGATAACGTTGCATCATAATTAAGAGAAGAGCTAGACCGAATATGTTCGAACAAAATCTGACTTCAGAAGCATTAACAGTAACTACAGTAACGTCACAAGACCAGATTACTCAAAAGCCTTTACGTGACTCTGTTAAAGCATCTCTTAAAAACTACCTAGCTCAGCTAAACGGCCAGGAAGTAACAGAACTATACGAATTAGTTCTAGCTGAAGTTGAACAGCCACTACTAGATACTATCATGCAGTACACTCGCGGCAACCAAACTCGCGCAGCAACGATGATGGGTATCAACCGCGGTACTCTTCGCAAGAAACTTAAAAAATATGGCATGAACTAATTCAAGTTCATCGCATATTTTGTAAAAAAGGCTTAGTTTATAATGACTAAGCCTTTTTTATTACTTCTCCAATACAGAGATAGAGCAGGCTAAAATTTCGCGCGTCTAAACGAAACATTAGTCAATACGGATAGAATGAAGTGTGACCTGTACTGGTTGAGATAACAAATAAAATATATATAATCAAAGACTTATACCGAGATAAGGAAATAAACACATGATTTATAAAGAAAGGGAAGATTGGCTTCATGCCATCCTTAATTCTCTTCCTGATCATGTCTTTATCCTAGACAAACAAGGTCGCTATATCGAGAGCTTCGGTGGCACCTACCATTCCAAACACTTCAATGCAGAGAGTTACACCAACCTCTACCTCAGTGACGCCCTCTCCTCTAGCAAAGCTTCAGAGCTTTTAAGCTATATAGATGACGTCATTGCTTCTAACGAGCCTAAAGTCGTTAAATACACTATAGCCCTACAAGATCATCTTCTTATGCCTATAGAAGAGTTAGAAGCGCTTGAGAATCCAGAAGAGACTTGGTTTGAGGCAATTATCAAACCAGTCGATAACGCCATAGATGATTCAAACTGGGTGATTTGGTCTGTTCGTGACGTAACCAAAAACCACCTACTCGAAAAGCGCTTAAAATACCTCTCTGAGACAGATGAATTGACAGGCGTCCTGAACAGAAGAGCTTTTCAAATCAATCTAGAAAACGCGCTCAGTGCGCATTTAACCCAAGCCAATACTCTATCCTGTCTAATGATCGATATTGATCATTTTAAAGATATCAATGATCAGGTTGGACACTTTTCTGGTGACCGCGTGATCAGCCATGTTGCAAAGATCTGTCAAACAGCAATTCGTGGTAGCGATTTTATTGGTCGACTTGGCGGAGAGGAGTTTGCAGTGATTCTATCAAACACCAGTGCGATACAAGCTTACGACGTTGCAGAGCGCATCAGACAAGCTATTGAAAGCGCTCCTTGCTGTATAGACGGTATCGAAATCAATACGACGGTTAGTATTGGCGTGGCTGAATATAACAAACAGGTACCAACAACAAAAAAATTAATGATCAGTGCAGACAAAGCTATGTACTATTCAAAACATGCTGGCCGTAATCAAGTGACACTTCACCATGACGGTATTCCCGATGTGAAAATTCAACATTCATCAAACCTTAAAATACAACGAGTATCTTAACTCTCGATAAATTTATTTATATCAACTCCCCTCCCAGCCCTCCCCAAAACATTAAAATTCAAAATTTTAGGGCTTTTGTAAAGTACACCAACAGAACCACTTCGTATTTAAATCTAGGTGATGATTTTATTTAGCCTTAGCCTTGGACGTGTAGTGGCGCACTATCACCCCCAATTAGAACTACCATTTGGAGCCTTCGAGTATGGTTTTAAGATGAAGAAAACTTTGTTCAACAAAATATCCCCACTCAACGCTGAACTGAGCAAAGAGAAAAACCAAAATGGGTCACACAACTACTATTGAAATACGTGTATTTATTTGGCTCAGAAAGCCGAGTGACCAAAAAGATAGACGAGAAACTAGATTAACCTTAACAGTTAATTTCTCAGGTTAGTATTAGTTAAATATTACACATACGAAAAAGCCCTAGCATTACTGCTAGGGCTTTGTCTGAATAAATGGCGGAGCGGACGGGACTCGAACCCGCGACCCCCGGCGTGACAGGCCGGTATTCTAACCAACTG
>NZ_JBNFXP010000023.1:0-60853 GCF_052877535.1 Vibrio sp. PNB23_22_6
GATACCAAGGTATCTAATTGGATTATCATCAACGAGTGCCCACACAGATTGATAGGTCTATATTGTTAAAGAGCTTTTCTAATCAACTTGGCGCTTCTGCGCTTCGTGGTTAGGGGTGCGTACTTTACGCTTCCCGTTTTGAGAGTCAAGCGTTTTTTCAAACTTCTTTTCTCCCTTTCCAACTCGTCGTGTTACTTTCGTCTCACTCCGTGTCGGTGGATGCGCAGTATAGGGAACTGAGAAATGAACACAACCTTTTTTCGAAAAAAAACAATTCAACCGCTCACTTATCCATCAAACACGTTGTATCTGCATATTTCTTCGTCACATTTGAGACATGTCACAGCAATTGGTTGGAAAAAAACCAACCATATACGTAAGATCCATGTGTCTATTTTGTTAATAGGCAACTTACTTAATTCTTATCTATATGTAGTAATTAAAATGACTTCTAAAAAAAATCTGATCTTATGTGCCGGGTTAGCGGTCGTTGGGGGAGTTGTCTTCTCTCAATTGGCTATTTCGCCAGCCTTCAGCTTCGTTATTGGTGTCGCCGCTACTGCTTTTCTATTTTCACTTTCTAGCAAGACACCTGTTATTCAACCTTCGAATACCGATCCTTCTACTAAAACGCTGTATGTCGGTAACCTGCCTTATAAAGCAAATGAGAGTCACGTGCGTGATTTATTTGCGCAATATGGTCAAGTCTACGCTGTGCGCTTAATGAAAGATAAGCGCACAGGCAAAAGAAGAGGGTTTGGTTTTGTCGTAATGGCAGCAGAGGATGCTGAACCAGCCATCGCTAAACTAAATGAAAAAGAATATATGGAACGAACATTGAAAGTTCGAATTGCTAACGATCCAAAACACCAGGATGGCGATAAACCTGAACAGGATTAAATCCTAGTTTCGCCAAACAAACGTTCAGTGCATCTTCTTCCCAAGGAGGTGCACTGGCATAAATCTTCTTAGCCCCCTCTTCTTTACTTTCTTCTATTTCCTGATTGAATAATAACGCTTTCACTCGACGAGCAATCGCTTCACCAGAGTCAATCAGAGTCACTTCACCATCTAACGCTTGATGAATTTCTTCTTTCATCAATGGGAAGTGTGTACAACCTAGCACGGCGACATCAACTTTATCTCGCAAGGGCGAAAGGATCGTCTTTAATTCATTCATCGAGATCGACTGACCACGCAGCTTTTCTTCTGCCATATCAACCAAACGCGTAGAGCCAAGGAGTTCTACCGGTTTACCTTGTGCAAAATCACGAATCAATTCATGTGTGTACTGGCGGGTGACGGTTGCCGGTGTTGCAATAAGCCCAACCCCTTGAGATGCAAGTAAGGAAGCAGGCTTGATCGCTGGCACGACACCGACGACAGGTATGGATAAGCTTTCACGTAACGAGGGAAGCACAATAGTACTCGCGGTATTGCACGCGATGACCACAATATCTACCTGATGATCTTCAACTAATGCTGACACCAGTTGATTAACACGTGATATCAAGACATCCTGATCAAGCTCACCGTATGGGTAAGCTTCATTGTCGAACAAATACAAGTAATCCATGTGTGGCAGAAGTCGGTGGATTTCTTGAAAGACAGATAGCCCTCCGACACCGGAATCAAACACTAGGACTTTTTTCTTACTTGATGCTCGCACGAGTCTTACCTGCAAATTAGAGACCCGGCGATCATACTGGTTAGATTTGGTTTGGCAATGCTTTAACTGGGTATCTTTGATAGCGGCATTACGCCTCAGTCCCACTCCAAGCTTAGTTAATGCAATATGTCTTTGAAATAAACAAGACCGCCTATACGGCGGCCTTAACTCCTCAAGCGCTATTAAAAGCGATAGTCTGCTGAGACAAAGTACTGACGCCCCGGAGTCGCGTAGCCCGAATACATCTCGTAATCCTTATCGAATGCATTGCTCAGTTTCGCATTAATATCCCAACTTTGGTTTACAGCGTAAGAAGCAGTGAAGATCCATAGACTATAACTAGGGAGTCTATTGCCATTATAGAAGCGCTCACCTTGGTACAGATACTGCGAACCCAGCGTCCATTGGTCAAATGTTGCGTAAGCATTCCACTTAGCACCGCGTTTTGAACGGTAAGCTAATTGAGTGTCTTCTGCTCCGGACTTATCGATAGGATCTTTGTAATCGAGATAGAACTCGTGAGAAACAACATCCGTGTCGAACTTCACTTCTAGCTCAACCCCTTTGATTTCTGCTTCGCCGACATTTTGCATGCCCGCACCTTCCCAAATCAGCATATTCTCAATTTGGTTGTAGTAACCCGTTACCGTCCAATCAACAATGGATGCCGCGCCAGATAGAGAGATCTCCGTATTTTCTGACTCTTCTGGTTTTAAGTTTGGCATTTCAGAACCTGGGTAGTACAAGTCAACAAAGCTTGGGGCGCGAAAAGCGGTGCCGTGACTCAAGGTCAGCTCGTAACCTTCGTAAACTTTCCAACTAGCAGCCGTTTGCCATGTGGTGTTGTTACCAAACTGATTGTTTTCGTCATTACGTACACTTGCTTCTAGCGTCCATACGTCAAATACATACTGAGCAATAGCGCTAACACCAAAGTTGGTTCTTGGGTTCTTGTCTGGTGCGTAGTATTGTGCTGGTCCCCAATCACTTGGTGCAATGTAGCCTTTTGCGAGCTTCTCAGTGCGATAGTCCAAGCTACCACCAACGCTTAGCTCATCATTCACACTGTACGAGTTAAGCCAAAAAGCATTGAATTGCTCAATGGCAACATGATCACCCGTCGACTTACTTTGGCCGGACTTGTGGTCAAAGTTGTCTTGTTGACCGTAAGCCAACTTCAATTCAGATGAATAAACGTCTTTGTTATATTCTAACGACAAATCTGCGCCAACATATTCTACTTCACCCGTTTTCTTTTCGTGCTTATCGACAGTGTCCCAATCTGGGTTTCCATAGTTACTATTGTCGTAGTCATATTCATTGTTATATGCCGTCACACCAACGTAACCTGTCACATTCTCAAAGAAGTTCTGCTGATAGCCCAATTTAAAGTTAAAAGACTCAAAGCCGTGCTCATCACCGTCATTAACGCTCGGCAATGGCTTAACATTAAAACCATCCGTTTTCTCGTAACCTAGAACTCCTTTGATGTGCTTGTCTTCACCAATTGGCTTGGAAACAACAAAGGTGCCTTGGGTATGGTTATCAGAACCGTAGCCAGCGGATACTTTACTCGCATCACTATCAATATTTGCACGAGTAATAATGTTGATAACGCCAGAAATCGCTTCTGAACCGTAGATAGAAGCGCGAGCACCACGGATATAGTCGATGCGTTCAATGGCGTTAATTGGAAACTGGTTAAAGTCCACACCACCCATTATTGCTCTTGGCATACGCACACCATCGACTAGCACAAGGACCTGGGATAAACTGCCGCCCCGAACATAAAGTGAAGCACTTTGTCCACGACCACCATACTGCGCGACTTCAACACTAGGTAAAGTCCGGAATACATCCACCAAGCTTTGCGCTTGCAGACGCTCAATGTCTTCTTTGGTAACGGTCACCGTTTGTGCCAGTACCGCACCATCAATTTGTGTGAATCGGTTTGCCGTCACCACAACGGTTTCATCGGCCGTTGTTACTTGAGCATGTAAATAAGAGGTAGGTGAAAACAGCGATACACACGTGATCGCAAGAAGGGTTTTTCTCATTATGTTATCCTAAATCGCGTAATTCCTACCGAGCCCTACTGTTTAAGTAGTCCAATGCTGTGGCTCGGGTGCTGGCAGGTATTCGGACTTAAGAGCAAGGCTTACGCCACCTACTTACTCGACTTCCCACACAAACTAATGCAGTGTCTTGATGAGCGTTCGTTCTCTTTTACCGCTGCGCGTCAGTTCTGGATTTTCACCAGATTCCCATTTCAGCCATCTAGATTGCTAGATAACACCAGCTTGGGCAAATACTATTAAGCTATTGATTATTTGTCTAGCCAAGAATCCCCATCAAATTACTTATACTCTCGTTCATTTCTCGATCTACCGACGCAAAGCACACTATCTTTAAATCAATTGAGGTACAAAACTGGACATACTGTTGAGATTGAATAAAATCTGCGCTCTAAAATTGAATGCACCATAAAAGGTAAGATCATGGCTACTCTTGATGTAAACCCACAACGCTACCAAGAACAACTGGCTGAAAAAGTCGAACGTTTGACAAATATGTTCGCGCCATACAACGTGCCAGAACTTGAAGTGTTTGAATCCCCAGAGCAGCACTACCGTATGCGTGCTGAGTTCCGCGTTTGGCATGAGGGTGAAGATCTTTACTACATCATGTTTGACCAAGAAACTCGTGAAAAATACCGCGTTGACCAATTCCCTGCGGCAAGTCGTCTGATCAATGATTTGATGCCACTATTGGTTGAAGCAATGAAAGACAACGAATCACTACGCCGCAAATTGTTCCAAGTGGATTTCCTATCGACGTTGAGTGGCGAGGTTTTGGTTTCTTTGCTTTACCACCGTCAACTTGATGATGAATGGATTGAAAACGCAAAAGCACTGAAGCAACGTCTAAATGATGAAGGCTTTAACCTGAACATCATCGGTCGTGCGCGAAAAATGAAAGTCGTTCTTGACCGCGATTACGTCATTGAGAAGCTCGATGTAAACGGAAAAAGTTACATCTACCAGCAAGTTGAAAACAGCTTCACGCAGCCAAACGGAAAAGTGGCAGAAAAAATGCTGGAATGGGCGGTTGACTGTACTCAAGAGAGCACCGGTGATCTACTAGAGCTTTATTGTGGTAACGGTAACTTCTCTTTAGCACTGGCACAGAACTTCGACCGCGTTTTAGCCACTGAGCTAGCGAAACCATCGGTGGTTTCTGCGCAATACAACATCGCAGCGAACAAGATTGATAACGTACAAATCTTAAGACTATCAGCAGAAGAGTTTACGCAAGCCATCGAAGGTAAGCGTGAATTCCGCCGCCTACAAGATGCGGGTGTGGACCTGAAGAGCTACAACTGCAATACGATTTTTGTCGACCCGCCACGCTCAGGTATGGATGTAGACACGTGTAAAATGGTGCAAGGTTACGGACGCATTATGTACATCTCTTGCAACCCTGAGACACTAAAAGAGAACCTGGACATTCTATGTGAAACACATAACGTAACGCGTTTTGCTTTGTTTGATCAATTCCCTTACACGCACCACATGGAAGCAGGCGTACTGCTAGAGCGCATAAAATAAGGCTTCTCTAGCTTTTAGATTATAGCAAAAATAGCTCTGGGTACGGCCTGGGGTACGGGGGCAATAAAAACACTAAAAATAGAAAACGAGCTCATTTCAAAAAGCTCTAGGTGTTCATATCAAAGCCACCAGCAATATTGGTGGCTTTGTGCTAGAGCTACACTGAAGTAGTACCATGCAACATAGTATTGCGATGCACAAACAACAGCTCGCCCTCGTTACTCTCTAGTTCTGAAGGTGCAATTCATCCTTCTTCATTAATTGGTTACTTGGGAAATGCTTTATAACTCTCTGGAGTTAGGTCGAAGTGTTTATCCACAGGTCCCTGCAAAGCATAGAAGCTCGCCTTACTTGAACTATTTTTAAGAGCATAGACGCGATATATCCAGTACTGTTCACCCTTTTCTCTAGAAACCTCCACTTCATTTCTCGATATGAAAAAGGCAGTCCCCTTTGACTGTTTAGTAGTCTTAACCTCGATGTACTTCTCAACGCCATACTCATCAAAAGACAAAACATCATAACCATCACCGTCAGATCTTACGGCAACATGTTCAACCCTCTTTGCTAAGTCGATTAATCCAAGGTCAGTTAATCTCCGAATTTCATGCTCGAGAACTAACTCTTCTCCCGCTAAACCTAGATTTCTGTTTCGTTCATCTCGCTCTGCCCAATTAGTCTTTTTAGTACCCGTGGGTTTACCATGCTTCGCAGTAGCCTTAATTGAGCTTGTAGGGGCACTAGTTTCATTGAGAATGGTTCTTGAAACATCAATAGGTTTATCTTCGGGATCAATGCCAGGTGCCCATTCGTACAAGTCAGACAACGTATCACTAGCCGGATTTTGATGCTCCAACACTTCAAAAATCACCTCAACAGGAATGTCTTTTCTATCAACAGGGTAATTATGTTTTACATACCCTAGCTGGCCGACATACGTGAATGGTTGTGATTTACTTTTAATCTTTTCGTGAACACGAGCGAAAAGTACAACTGGCTCCCCATCAATGATCATCATCATATGAGGTGTGTCTGGTGTGTTTTTGTTTTGAGACTCCCATTGAAACATACTACCGCCAAGGAAAAACTTATCGTTGTACTTGTGCTCAAGCTCTTTGCGTTCTTTCTCCAGAGTAACAAACAACACAACACAATTGCTAAATCTAGTTGGCCCTGGGATGTCACGAGCGTGATTAGGAACCCAAACACCTGCACGCTTAAATGCTTCTAACTTAGTGTACGGCCTCCCAACCACAAAGCTAGAGTAATCAAACATTTCGTTTTCACGCCTAGGATTCGCCCCCTCTTTATCAACAGTTTCAAAGCCAAGGTCTCGGAGTATCCGAAAGCAGCTACTCTTTTCACCACCCGAAAAGTGTTCTGGGAGAATGTCTACGCCATAATAATCTGACAGTGCTATGCCTAGTATGGCCTTTGGTGGGTACCTTTTAGCATCAACGATCACATCGAAATTTGTAGAGTCTTTAAAAGAGCTTGTCTCTTCATTCGCAGTGTCGAGCTTCGTGGCAGCTTGTTGAATGTGCTGTTCTGAAAGAGGTTCTGCAATTTCCCTCAGCCCTTGAATTCGCTTAGATTTATCTGATATTAGAATTCGAGTTCCAAGTTTCGTTATCAGTTCAGCCAAAATAGTACCCTCTTTACTAGATGTGCATTGAGTTCATTATGTCATCCTTTTTAAATGCCTGACATTGACTACCCACCCAAGAATCGAACGAAATCTATCTGTCTGTTTCCATAAAAATCGAAACTGGCTTCTACTGCCCTCTGATATAGAAATACTATGTGTTAGAAAGTGCAAGAATTTAAAGCCCACAAATCCGAAACCATCCGTCGTAACTCGTAATTGTCGGATAGGCGGCACCTGTTGCCAGGTGCCTCCCTCCTCAGAACCGTACGTGCAACTTTCACTGCATACGGCTCAAGCCTCCACAAAGGCACCGTTAAGCACCCAGTAACAAAATTACCTTTGCGATACACACTCAAAGCTTTAAAACTGCCCCAATGACCACTTAACAAATAAGAAACCACGGTTCGTTGTCAGAAGACGCACTGATTTCATTCGAAATCATCATTTGCTTTTCTTCTTTAATAAAGTTCTTCAAGCTATCTCGCAACGGGAGACCAGTTAGAAGTCAGCTCGCTTTCGCGCCAGGTATATACCTGTATCCTCTTCATTACAAAGGGGCATTCGCTTTCTCTAACCTCCTTTACCTGCATACCTATCGGCATCCCTCACAGGCTGCTTTCCCATAGGGAGGTATACAGGCTTACCCTGTTCCGTATGTTGCGTAAAATGTCAACTTAGATGCCCACTATAGTGCGAAGAGTACGCTGATCACGAAAGAGTAATGTCCAATCTCTTTCCGACTCTCATTGCCGTTTTGGCTACAGCGTATTAACCACTTCCGCTGCTTCATCGTATAACGCACCTTACATGAATTCACATTACATTCATCATATTGACTCCCTAGCACTCACCCGAAGTGTGGTTCTCAGGAGGAACATCCTCTCACGATTCCGTTCCCACACAGCCTAGCGGCTGAGTTTCGTTACATTGTCGGATCCGCTGCTTTATTCAGGATCCTAGGGTCATCTGGTGATACAGATGGTTCACTCTTATCATGGTGAACAACGTTTCATACGACTTCAGGTCGCACGGACAGGAACGAGTTAGGGCAGTCCAAAACGATTCCGAATTGTCTATATAATTGACGGCGATTTAAAGGGAACCGGTACGCAGGTCATCTACAGCTCGTCTACAAACGATGCTGAAGAACAACCCGGAGTAGATAGAACAGAGACTTGATATTGCGCACTTGAGAAACATCCACAAGTACTATTAGCTGGTATGGTCGTTTCGCTCTCAAGTACGTAAAAAGTAACCGAAATCAACTTACCCTTACTCCCTTAACAAATCTCTACCCTTGTGATTTATTGGAAGTAACTTACCTGATATATTCAACTGCATACTTATTATGAATCAAAGGTATTCGATGAACTTCCAAGCTGAGCCCGTGACCATAAATGCGCTCTTATCAGTGAGTAAACAGTATTTCATTCCTCGATATCAAAGAGAGTTTTCTTGGACGAAAGAAAACATAGATGAACTTTGGTCAGATCTAGTGAACTCAATCAACACTACTGGTGAAGAATATCAGTGCGAAGAGTATTTTATCGGTACTCTAGTTTTAGCTGGTCGAGATGATAGTTTCGAGGTAGAAGTTGTCGACGGGCAACAACGCCTAACTGTAATAACAATGTTTATTTCTGCGTTGTGTCGAGCTTTGAATAGCGCAGGTGGTGTTCGTGCCGCTCAATCAACTTTTGAGACCTATATCAAAGGGTCAGACCGAAGAGGTCAAGAGTTTGCAAAATTAGACAAACGTTCAACAACAGACTTTTATCAGTTGTTAGTTCAAGATCTTGAGCCACACGACTGTAGCCCACAATCTGAGGAAGATAAGCTCGTAAAAAGCGCTTTTGATCAAATAAATAAACTGGTAGGTAAAGCTTCATTAAAGAAAGTTTTTAGTCTAACTGGCAATGTGAACAATGAGAAATACATCGAACTACTCAACGTTTTAATTGACTTAATCGTAGATCATTTAAAAGTGATTAGAGTAAACGTACTCAACAGTGATGACGCCTACACAATTTTTGAAATTCTAAATGCTCGAGGAATCAACTTAAGCCCTGTTGATCTAATAAAAAACAAGGTGCTTCAAGAATGGGGGACTACTTACCCTATTGATTTCGCAAAAGATAAATGGAATGGAATTGTTAGAAACCTATCATCTAGGGATGTATCCGTAGGACTCGAGGAATATACGATTCATCATTGGACAACAAACTTTGCATATACCAGTAAGCGTAATCTATACAAAGCATTTAAAAAACAATGGGATGCTGGAAACCTAACTGCTGAAGATTACCTGAAAGAGCTATATGATGATAGCCAAAACTACATCAAGATTATTTCCCCTCTTGCTACTGACTGGCCTCAAGCAGATCAAGCTGCAATTTATAATTCTCTCTCTGCCTTAAGAATATTCAACGTTAGTATTATGCGTTCTTTCCTTCTTTCTCTATTTAAGGCTCGCTCAAGGGGTGTAATAAGACAAAACCAATTAATTGAGACCTTAAAGAAGATAGAAAATTTCCATTTCATGTTTAACTCTATTTGTAGCTTGCGCCCATCAGGCATAGAAGGCTTGTACGCTAAGTCAGCTCGGAGCTTATCAAATGCACAAAACGCCAGAGATGCAAGAGAGATAATTAATGAACTGCTGACCAAATTAGATCTAAAGAAACCGACTCAAGAAAACTTCACGGATAAATTTTCTAAATTGCAGTTTGTAAATGGAAATACTGCTCATAAAAAACTTATTCAATACGTATTTGTCAAGCTGGAGCGCTCTTTGCGGAATAATAATGAGTTCGAGCCAAGCGATCTATCACTTGAACACATAATGAGCCAGTCAACAACCGGAGTCAGTAACGACATTATTGGCTCGATTGGTAACTTGTTACCATTGGGTCAAGGGTTGAATAGCAATGCTAATGTGAGAGACTTTCCCGCCAAAAAACGGGTTTATCAACAATCAGACTATCGTGTTGTCTCTGACTTCTTAGCAACAAATACTCAAGATACATGGACAGAAGATGACATAGTAGCTCGCACAGAAGCTCTTGCAGCTCTTGCTTACAACACTGTTTGGAGCAATTAGTATTTCCTTCCATTATCTAATGCTACTGAAAAGACGAGTTACTTTTATGCAACTCGTCCTTCCCTAAGTTTCAGACGTATAGTAAGGCCTGAGATCGCAGTTTGCCATTAATAAGCCTATTGCACTTGCTAACTCGGAATGGGGCAGAAGTGCTTTAGAGTAGTAGCACTAAGGCGTAGTAGCACTAAGGCGTGTAGCACTAAGGCGCTCTTGTCCCATAAGGAGTTGAAATAAAACTCAATTCAGGCTGAGCCTCTGTATCAAGTTGAAACTATCAACTTACGTTTCGAATCAGTAAATGGGTAGCACACTTGCCATTACTGGTCATTATTCTGTGACCAGATGGTACATAATAACTAACTTATAAACGAAAATCACACCTTAGCTGCATTGAATCCAGATTAGGAATTGGTTCTTTTGTATGCCTCAAATCACATTTGCCACTTGTTTTATAGCTCATTGGTTTATATTTGGCACAATCTAGCCTACATTCATGCAACATTACTCATTAAAATATAAGGGATTATATGAATAAGTCTATGTTGGTTGGTGTCTCTGCTCTCTTTCTTGCGTTAGCTCCTAAAATCGCAGCGGCAAGTGATTACGCCGATAATTATGATGATATGTATTTTGGGATTGGAGGTTCTTTCCTCAATATCGATGTTGATGCTGCATACTATGATAACGGGTCAACTTTCTCCGGAAGCGGGAATATAGATGGTGCTGGAATAATAGGTGCGTTTGCTGGGTATCAGTTTAACCCGTGGATCTCTGGTGAAGTGAGAGGTTATTTTGGAGCAAGTGATGGTGACTTTGCAGGTATAGATGTTGAAGTTAGTAAGTTCTTCGCTGTTTACGCTAAGCCAACGTTGCCGATTCACGAGTACTTCTCCCTTTATGGGTTATTCGGTTATGGCGTTGGAACATTAAAGTCTCTTGGTGAAAGTGATTCAGAAAGCGACTTCACATATGGTGCAGGCATCGAAGTCGGAAAAGGTACTAACGTAAAATTACAAATCGAATACGCCGTTTTCCACGATGAAGATTACTCGTACCGCTATTCCGACACTGAACGCTTGTCTTACAACGTAAAAGTAAGCGGTGTAAACGCTAACATAGTTTGGTATTTTTAATTATGAACTCAAAGGTGTCCCCTTTGGGATGCTTTTAAGCTCAACAATACCAGTAATTTAACGCTTGTTGTGCGCACTGGGTACATTGGGTAATCAAGAGGCTGAGACATCAGCCTCTTTTTCGTTGCTCTAGCGTTCTAGCAAACCTTAGGGCACTTCTGAGTTACGATGTGCCAACTTTAAAAGCTCTGGACAGAACTTCTCAGCTTGCTGTCCCAAATCCTCACCTCACTTATTCCAGTGCCTTTTAACAGTAGCAATACCCAGGTTAAGCACTTCCGCAACTTTCGACTGCGACAAACCTTCAGCCTTCTTTGCTTGAACAGAGGTTGTGGTGGCATGAGCTGCTGGTCTACCAAGCTTTTTACCCTCTACTTTAGCTCGATCTAGTCCTTCCTTGGTTCGCTCCCTGATTCGATTTCGCTCAAATTCAGCAAACGCCGAGAACATTTGCAGCATCAACTTACCTTCAGCACTCGACAAATCTGCTACAGGTAAGTCCAAACAAACGACTTTAATGCCCCTCTCCCCTAACATAGTGATCGTCTTTTGAACATCTATGTTATCCCGTCCCAGTCGGTCTAGCTTTAAAACCACCAACATGTCACCCGGCTCAAGTTGGTGTTCCACCAGCATTTTGAACTTCTGTCGCTTCATCGCCTCGACTGAACCAGATACCGTTTCGGACACAACCCGTGATTCAATAACATCGTACCCGCGCTGCCTAATAGCTATGATCTGATTTTCTGTTGATTGCTCGGTTGTCGATACTCGACAGTACGAAAACAAACGCATTGACTTTTCCTTACTTAAATTAGAATCAAATAACCTAGTATCAATAAACATTAGTATCATTTAATTCTTTTGCTATTTTTTTGATGCCAACAACAACATAAAAAAGCTGGTATCAACATACGAATGTTTTTTGATACCAGCTTTACAACTGCTTAACTAAATTCCCTGCTCTCTAGCCGCAGCTAACAATCTTTTTAAGAGATCTGCATCAGCTGCATCGGGTTCTGGTTTCGGTTCTGCTAACTTACGTAGTAGCTCGGCTTGCTTATAATCGGGTACGTCACCATAGCTGTAAAAGCTGGTCAGTACACTTTCATGTCCTAAGTTTTGGCTCCATGCCTTGAACTCTTCAGGTGTTCGGCAAAGCCGCTCACCCAATCGCACCAAAGTATTTCGGAAACTGTGAGGATTAAAGTAAGGCAACCCAGCAGCTTCAAAAGCTTGTGCAAAAGCTTTGCGGATTGGGCTCGCATTGCTCCAGTGCTCTTCAAGTAAACCAACAGCTTCAAACTGCTGGTTAGCGTTATGTGCTAACTTGGTTTTAGGAAACAATGGCGAATTTTGATTGAAACCTAGATCCTGTACCAAGTAATCAACCCATTCAGTCAAAATCCTTAGTGGCAGCTCCCCAACAGGAAAAAAGTATGTTGTGAATGTTTTGCTGAACTTTGTATTCACATCCCTTGCATCCTGATAAAAGCTTTTTTCAACAAGATCAATATGCTTTATCTTTGCTGAAGCAACCGCTCCGTCTCTTGCTCCTGTTAGGATAACGAATGCCATTAAAGCTCTATCACGCATTTCAATGGCCGTCGAGCAATGTATAGCCTCCAAGGTTTGTTTGACCTGCTCTATCGTAGCAACATTTCTCTTACGCTTTGCGTTAGCGATACGCGTATCTTTTTCCGATAAGTTGAAATATTCAATATCACTGTAATTGATTTTTGCTCGGTATCCTTTCTGAGTAACCAAATATTGGAAGAACGCCTTCAAGTGACGAATTGCTGTCAACACAGTTGCCTTACTTAATATTTCACCTGTTGCAATGGACTTTTTGCCGAGAAGGTACTTCTTAAACCCAATAGCGTGCTTCGCCCTAAACTTCTTGAAATCAATATAACCAGTATATTCCTCAAAGCGATTAACTGACTTAAGAACACCATCTATGGTTGAGTCATCTAAGCGCTTAGCTTCCTTTAAATACTTAGTAAACTCATAGATAATTCGTGCATTATTTGTACGATTACTTTTCATCACTAAAAACTCCATTGAAAGGACAATTTAAGAGGTTTTGCCCTCTTAGGATTAAGTGTTTTTCAGCTATCGGTAATTTACCCTTGAGTTCAAGCCAAATATCATTCACATTGCGCCACGAAACATACTTGTTCATTCGGCACCCGCACTCTTCACACAATCCTGTCATGTGAGCCATCCCTGCTGGTTTTGCAATAAAAAGCACCGACTCAATACTTGGCTTCATTGGTTGTTTACATCGAAAACAGCACATCTCATGCTCTTCACAATCAAACATCACAGCTTTGCGCTTTTGCTTTAAGTAGACTTTCAAATCTGCACCATGAATTAAAAGCGGACGCTTTTCATCAGCGATAGGTAAGCCTACCTTAAGCCAATTACGAACAGTCTTCGGATGAACCCCCAATGTGTTACTGGCATCAATAACGGTATAGTTACGATTGCTTTTTATGTGATTAGCGTAATTACGTCTAGTCATTGTCAACCGCCTTAGATGCAGCAATGCACGCACCAAGCCACTGCTCGACATCAGCTTCTAACCAACCAACAGCACGTGCTCCTAGTGAAATGGATTTTGGAAACAATCCTTTCGACATACGTAAATATATTGTGCTTCGTGATAAACCAGTTCTCTGCTTTACTTCAGGTAACCGTATGATTGTATTAGACATTAAAGTCTCTCCTTGTTCATAAATAGAATGAGCAAAGATTAAGTGGGCGATTTGGGCGTTTAAAGCCCTAGATATGAGGGGGGAGAGAATCGTAAGATATTGATAAAATTGAGGTTAAAAAAGTGACAAAATCACCCAAGCAAAAGCAACCAGACAAAAAAACCAAATAAATCAGACAATTAGATTGAAATTTTGGGCGAAAAAATTTTCACCCAACTTTATTCTAAATTTGAATATTTTTTCTAATCGTATCCACACTTCTGCCTTCAGCTATTGGCAATTTTGCAATTTGCTCTGCTATCCACGTTTTGGATTTATTCGGGTGCTTCTTTTTTAGTTCTCTCGCTTTCTTTTGCCAAGCTGAATATCTGGCTTGAGTTTTGTTTTTCCTTCTTGTTTGTTTATCATTATTTCTCGTATAAGCTCTCCGAGCTGGCTGCTTAGCTTCCTGTGGTGCAATGTCTGAACCTACATCAAGTGATCGAAGCAACCTCTTGATCTCACTTGTTTTGATCACTAATTGCACATCATTTTCTTCTAAGCTCCTTGAGTCTTCAAAGAATGCCAATGAATCATCAGGCAGATTCGTGAGATAAGAAAAAAGTTCTAGAGCCTGTATTTCATCTTCCGATAACTCCTCCCAACACTCTTCGACAAAAGACATGAATTGATCAACAGTGAGATCTCGCTGGTCTGCCCAAAACTCTAAGCCACTAGCTATATCATCCTGTATTTCATTGATTTTCTGTTGAGATTTAGTTATCAACCGGCAAAAAATCTCTCCTTGTTTAAGATAAAATCCCCATATATCAGTTAATAATGGTTTGAGACCATTTACTTCATTTTGATATAAATGCTCAACTCTTCGCGATTCTTCACCAAGCATGGCCAAGTCCCACATACCATCAACTATATGAGCTTTATTATCGAATACGAACTGCCTATCAGAGCTTATTGGAAGTGAATTATCGTCGGTCACATAATCAAAATATGACGTTTCTAATGCTTCGCCTGTTGTTAATTCGGTTTTAAATTCAACCAAATCGCCATCTTCACACTCAAAGATTTGCCCCTTCAATGCATAAGCTTGGTTAATAAGTCGAACCGAAAGTGTTAATTGCCTATCAGCAATTAATTGATAAAGAGTCGCCAACGAAACGGGCTCTTCAAGTTCGTTAGACAAATAGGCAGTGGTTTCATTAAGTGTGAAAAAGTTCTTTATTTTTAGAATGTTACTCATAATTAAATTTAAATAAAATTGAACTACATCTATGCAGGTTTTATCATTGATAGAGGAACCACATTTGCAATGCCTAGCTCTTTCAGTTTATCTCCCCACGCTTCCAACACCACAAGTTGCTCATTTAAGTAATCATGATGGTTATAGACTCTGAGCATACCAGGTAATTGATGACCGACTACCTTCTCAATCGCCACGATATCTAACCCCATTTCGCTGCAACGGCTGATAAAAGTGCGGCGTAAATCGTGTGGTGAAAAGCTTTCAAAGTCATCCGGTAGATTACGTTTGATCAAGGCACGTACCGCAGCGGGTTCTTGAAGTTTATCGGCAAGAAGCTGGGGCCAAACTAACTTCCACTTGCTTGGCACGCTTTCACGCTGCTCTCGTAACTGCTCAAGAAGGTAGTTGCTTAAAGGGACTTTCCGAACGTCTAGACTCTTAGTGTGCCTATCCTCTGAACTGGCAGGTAACCGCCAAATCCCTTTATCCAAATCTAGCTCACTCCAGCGCATTTCAAGCACAGCGCTAATCCTTTGCCCACATCCGAGCAAAAAGCGCATTAGACGGATATTTGCGGGATTTGTACGCCAGTCATTTAGGCTAGTTAACAAAATCTTTAACTCAGCAAAACTTAGATTGCGCTTAGTTACTTTGGAACCACCACCAACGTCTTTTGCTTTCAGCTGTGGAGCCGGATGTCTATCAAGCATGTTTAGCGCCAAAGCGTGGTTAATTACTTGATTGATGATTTTATGGCAAACACCGATGGCTCCAGCCATACGTTGTCCATCCTTATCAACCTTGGCATCAAACACTTTATTAAGATCATAAATGCTCAACTCTTCTAGTTTGATATGACCAAGAAACGGTTTGATATCTCTCGTGTAGATTACCCTTGCCTGCTCTCCTCGTAGCTGCTTAGACAAACGCTTTTCATCAAAGCTAGTAAAAGCACTATGAAAAGTTTTCGCTTCCTCTTGCTCACGCTGCTCCCGAACCAGTTCCTGTTTTGGATTCTTATTGTTTGCGAGCCAACTGCGGTAGCGCCCAGCTTCTGTTCGAGCCTGCTCAAGTGTCATCCCCGTTTCTGGTTTCAACTTGACATATCGCCCCATGGTGATTTTTTCGTGCTTTTTACCTAGCTGAAAACGAAAGATCCAAGTCATCGTGCCTGTTGGTCGAACACGAATATTCAATCCTTCAATTTTCTTATCTGGAATTGAGAATTCTTTTTCTTGTGGCTTCAATGATTGCAACGTGGCATTGGTACTTATTCGCTTGGTCATAGCTGACAAAATCTCTGCATTTCTGGGTACGGCTCTGGGTACGGCGTGGGGTACGGGAAAAGCCGGGTTCTCATTGTACGTGTAGAGACATTCTAGGACAACGCGCAATAAAAAAACCAGCGAAAACAGACAACTAAATTAAAAAAATAAATCTTATGAGACACTACAGGATTTATAGTTCCATTTACGCACCACATGGAAGCAGGTGTTCTGCTTGAGCGTAAAGCGTAATCCACCAGCATCAGGCATAAAAAAAGCGAGCTCAGTAGCTCGCTTTTTTATTGGATTCGATTTGCTTATTCTACCGCGTTTTTCTTGTTCATAAAGCCCAGTTTCTTACCGATCCAAGCCAATAAGATCAGAGAAACCAGGATAGCAAAGAAGTTCGAGCCTGCTTCTGGGTATTGCGCTTTGATAAACGCAGAGTGACCAAAAGCTCCCACAAAGAAACATGCTAGCCCCACGAGCGGGATATCTTCTGATACCGGATTGTTAAGATATTCTTGGTACAGCGCTTGTACCGCCAACACAAGAGCAATCAAAGGAAAGATGGAGAACGACACTTCACTCATGGTCAACCATGACAACAAAGCATCACCACATATACCTGCAACCAGCGCCAAAATCAGCGTTTTCTTTTCAGATTTATTTCCATTCGACATTATTCTATCCCGCCTTTTAATCGGTTACGTTCACGTTCTTTGCGATACCAATAGGCCCCTTTGGCTATCATTCGCAATTGCATGATCAATCGCTCGGCGAGTTCATCGCGTTCACGTCGATCTAAATCTAAAGCTTCTGCACCAGAGCTAAATACCAAGGTCACCGATGCCTCTGCTTGAGTAAACGCCTCTTCCCTAGTCATTCCAGTGCTCATTAAATACTCTGTTAATTCTGCCGCAAAATGCTGAATTTCTCGAGCGACGGCAGTACGAAATTCAGAAGAAGTGCCAGAGCGCTCACGCAGCAATAAGCGGAAAACGTTAGGACTACTTGCAATGAATTCCATGAAGGTTTCAACCGAAGTTCGAATTACACTGCCTTCTTTGACAATACGCTGGCGTGCCTGTCGCATCAGTTGGCGTAATAGCAAACCACCTTCATCAACCATGGTTAAGCCTAGCTCATCCATATCTTTGAAGTGCCGATAAAAAGAAGTGGGTGCAATCCCCGCTTCTCGAGCGACTTCTCGCAAGCTGAGATTGGAAAAACTACGATCCGCACTTAATTGATTAAATGCCGCATCGATCAGCGAGCGACGTGTTTTTTCTTTTTGTTGTGCACGGATTCCCATTGATTTCATTCTTAAACTGGCTCTTCTTTTCATTCGGGTACGAGAGTGTCAATATAACGCATATCCCCCCTACGTATAAAGCGACGTTATCTCGGTTCAAATTGACCAAAGCGAGCCTCGAACACGTTACTACTGGCTTATATCCGAATGCAATCTTCCCTACTCAATTTGTAGACATACCGCATAGCAAATAGTTATTTTATTCATTTCTGCGTGATCACTTCCACTCTCTAGCAGCCATTACATACCACCTACTGTGTAAATGAGTTAACATCCCGCAACAGCAATGTTACGCAAATATAACAAGGAAACCATCATGGCGCATGCTAATCACTATGACGTGATCGTAATTGGTAGTGGTCCCGGGGGAGAAGGGGCGGCAATGGGTTTAACCAAAGCAGGACTGAATGTCGCCATTGTAGAAAAAGAAAGTAGCGTGGGTGGCGGATGCACGCACTGGGGAACCATACCTTCGAAAGCATTGCGCCATGCCGTTAGTCGTATTATTGAGTTCAACAACAACCCATTATTTTGTCGTAATAACACAAGTATTCATGCCACATTTTCTGACATTTTAGGCCATGCAAAATCGGTCATCGACAAGCAAACTCGACTTCGCCAGGGCTTTTATGATCGTAACTCGTGCACGTTATTGTTTGGTACAGCACGCTTTATCGATAATAATTCGATTGCATTGATGCAAAGCGATGGTACGGAAGAAATCTTCTCTGCTGATAAATTTGTTATCGCGACAGGTTCTCGCCCTTACCAACCGAACAACGTCGACTTCTTACATGAGCGTATTTACGACAGCGATTCTATCCTGAGTTTGAAGCACGATCCTCGCCACATCATCATTTACGGCGCAGGGGTAATTGGTTGTGAGTACGCATCAATCTTCCGTGGACTTGGCGTAAAGACCGACCTGATTAACACTCGTGATCGCCTGCTCTCCTTCCTTGATAACGAAGTCTCCGATGCGCTTTCTTACCACTTCTGGAACAGTGGCGTTGTGATTCGCAATGATGAAACCTTTGAGAAAATAGAAGGCACCGAGGATGGGGTTATCGTCCATCTACAGTCCGGTAAAAAAATGAAGGCAGATTGCCTACTGTATGCCAATGGTCGTACGGGCAACACGGACAAACTGAACCTTGCGGTCGTTGGGCTTGAAGCCGACTCTCGCGGTCAGCTTAAAGTCGATGATAACTACCGTACCGATATCGAGCACATCTACGCCGTAGGTGATGTGATTGGCTATCCTAGTCTAGCCAGTGCTGCGTATGACCAAGGTCGTTTCGTGGCACAAGCCATCACCAAAGGACAAGCCGACGGCAATCTGATTGATGATATCCCGACGGGTATCTACACCATTCCAGAAATCAGCTCAGTAGGTAAAACCGAGCAAGAACTGACTGCGGCGAAAGTGCCTTACGAAGTGGGACGCTCTTCATTCAAGCATCTAGCTCGTGCACAGATTGCAGGTAAAGACATCGGCAGCTTGAAGATCCTCTTCCATCGCGAAACCAAAGAGATTCTTGGTATTCACTGCTTTGGTGAGCGCGCTGCGGAAATCATCCACATCGGTCAGGCCATCATGGAGCAAAAAGGCGAAGCCAATACGATTGAATACTTCGTCAATACCACTTTCAACTACCCGACCATGGCAGAAGCGTATCGCGTAGCCGCACTGAACGGATTGAACCGATTATTCTAATTCAATTGGGTTGCCATAATCCAAAAACTAAAACAGCAGGTTTCGACCTGCTGTTTTTTGTAATTAAGCGAGGAAGCTTCCCTTTCTCCACTGATAGAAGAAGATGACCCCGAGTCCAATCCCCCGCATCGCCATAAAGCTAGTCATCGCAAACCACAATGCATGGTTTTGCCAGCCAGAGAACAAAAAGAAAATCGCGAAGAAGCAGCACGTCGCGACAAACATACTGTTACGCATGTCCTTACCTTTGGTCGCACCAACAAAAATACCATCGAATAGAAAGCACCACATCGATGTTAATGGCATTACTACCAGCCACGGTAAATAAACGGACGCTTGTTGCTGTACGACTTCAATTGATGTGATCATGGCGATCAAATGCGATCCCACCAAAGCAAATACCGCAGTCAGACCCAAACAGATGATCAGACTCCAGAAAAAGGTACCAATTAACGACGCACTGAGTTGTGCTCGGTCTTTCGCGCCAATCGCTTTCCCCACCATGGCTTCCATAGCGTAAGCAAAGCCATCCATGCCGTAGGAAATCAGCATCAAGAAACTCATCAATACCGCATTAGCTGCCACCACATCATCACCAAAGCTCGCTCCTTGGAAAGTCATAAAGCTAAATGCTGCTTGCAAGCATAATGAGCGTAAGAAGATATCGCGATTGAGTTTTACAAAGCGCCCTAGCCCATGTTGAGTATCGGTAAGCAAACTCTTTGGAGACGGCAACTGGCGCGCTTGCCATGTTTTCCACACGCACAGTAAGCCAAATGCCATGCCTGAGTAGTCTGCAATGACAGACGCAAGCGCCGCGCCTTCTACTTTCCAACCCAAACCAATCACAAACAACAAATCGAGCGCGATGTTAGTTGCGTTAGTGATGATCACCATCCACATTGGTGCTTTGGCGTTTTGCGTTCCAAGCAACCAACCCAATAACACAAAGTTCATCAATGCCGCTGGCGCACTCCACACACGGATAGAGAAATATTGTATGCCGTAGCGCTTCACTTCCGCACTGGCATCACTCCAACCAAAGATCAGATCTGCAATCGGATGATGAGCAATAAGAAAGACCAACGCGAACAGCAATGCCATGAGTGAACCTTGCATGAACACCAACGCCAACTGTTTGCGATCTTCGCCGCCATAAGACTGTGCTGCCAATCCAGTGGTCGACATACGTAAAAAGCCAAGTAGCCAGAACGTCACGCTGATCATCGTGCTACCCAACGCGACACCCCCCAGATACCAAGCGTGCTCAAGGTGGCCGATCACAGCGGCGTCAACCAAGCCCAATAGTGGGACAGTAATATTCGATAGCACCATCGGGATTGCGAGCATTAACACCTGACGATGAACTCGAGGATTTGATAAAGGAGAAAAGATTGAGTTTGTCACAGGCGCCTCTTTAGTGGGCCTGAACTCGAACAAAGAAGCCAGGCAATGTAGGCGCAAGAGTGTACATGAGAGTTTAATAACTCGCCAATAACCGCTTGATATACCAATCGGAATAACCCATCTGTTACCCTTATTGGTTAATGTTGAGAACGAACATACATAAAGCCCAGCGAGAGTGCTGGGCTTTGGGGGAAAGTATTACATCCAGTCCGTGTTGCGAATAATGCCAACCGCCAGACCTTCGATCGCCAGATGCTGAGACGTCAAATCAACTTGAATAGGCGCAAACTCTTCGTTTTCTGCATGCAGCAATACCGTTGAGCCTTTGCGCTCCAGACGCTTCACCGTCACATCATCATCAACACGAGCAACGACCACCTGACCATCACGCACATCTTGGGTTTTGTGCACAGCCAGTAAGTCGCCATCCATGATGCCAATGTCTTTCATACTTTCGCCGTTTACGCGAAGTAGGAAATCCGCTTTCGGTTTGAACATGGCCGGATCCACTTGATAGTGCGATTCCACATGCTCTTGAGCCAGAATCGGCTCACCGGCAGCAACTTGACCAATCAAAGGCAGACCTTGATCGTCGTTCGCTGCATCTTCCAGTAGGATTCGTATCCCACGAGATGCCCCTGGTATAATTTCAATCGCTTGTTTACGAGCAAGGGCTTTTAGGTGTTCTTCTGCGGCATTCGCAGAGCGGAAGCCAAGCTCACGCGCAATCTCTGCACGAGTTGGTGGCATTCCAGTATCTTCGATTTTGCTTTTAATCAAATCGAAGACTTGTTGTTGGCGCGGCGTTAACGGCTTCATATGTCACCTGTCTTTTTATACAGTTAACTGTGAGTATATCCAGTAAATGAACAAATGAAAACCCAATTGGTTGTTTTTTAATTTATTTGATTCGCTTCCTGAGTACCCTCACCAACCTTAACTTAGCTGGCGTTTTAAACACACCGCTCCCTATTCCACGAAAGAAAGCCATCACCTCGGCAATCGACCAATTTGCACTCAATAAAATTAAAAGGTTTGATCAGTTTCTGATATCCTTACATCGCTTAAATTTTATCGCCTAGGCTTATTTCTATAGCCGTATCTATTTCCTTCCTTATTAATGTGGGGAAAGCGGACACAGAAATAAGGTTGGGCTTGTTTGAATACCTATTGAGGCTGTGAACTTTATGTCTTCTGGACAATCATTTTCACGTTCATTACTAAAACTACCTTTATCGGTAATGGTAAAGGGCACCACAATTCCATCGAATCCGATTGACGATCTCAACATCGACCTAACCAAACCGATTGTGTATGCCTTACCGTTCCGTTCGAACGTGGATTTGCTGACACTACAAAAGCAAACTCTGAGCCTTGGTCTACCTGACCCGCTCAGCCCATTGGAAGTCAACGGCAAGACACTGAACCGTTTCGTGTTCATTGCGTCTCCTCCAACCATGATGAGCAATGACAATGATGCACCTAGCGAATCGGTCTCTCTCTTTACTGACCTACTGGAATTGCACAAGCTCGACAGCGAACTTGATGTTCAGATGCTCCCAGTAACAGTGCTGTGGGGTCGTAAACCAGGTAAAGAAGAGAACCACAAGCCATACCTTCAGCCAATGAATGGCCCGCAAAAAGCAAAAGCAGTCATGGCCGCAGGTCGCGACTGTTTAGTTCGCTTCAGCCCGGTGGTGTCTCTGCGTTACATGGCCGACTCCCACGGTACGGACAGTGCCATCGCGCATAAGCTGGCGCGTGTCGCTCGTATCCACTTCTCTCGTCAAAAACTGGCTGCGTCAGGTCCAAACTTGCCTCAACGCGAAGTGCTGTTTGCTCGTCTAATGCAATCGCCAGCGATAGAGAAAGCGATTGAAGATGAAGCGCAGAGCAAAAACATCTCGATTGAAAAAGCACGCAAAGAAGCCCATGACATCATGGATGAAATTGCCGCTGACTTCTCTTATGGTTTGGTGAAAAACGGCGATCGCATTCTTGGTTGGCTATGGACAAAACTGTACCAAGGTCTGCACATCAATAACGCGTCGACCGTTCGTCGCCTAGCGCAAGATGGTCATGAGATTGTGTACGTGCCATGTCACCGCAGTCATATGGACTACCTACTGCTTTCTTACGTTCTGTACCATGAAGGTATGGTACCTCCGCACATTGCTGCAGGTATTAACCTGAATTTCTTCCCAGCAGGCCCAATCTTCCGTCGCGGCGGTGCGTTCTTTATTCGTCGTAGCTTTAAAGGCAACAAGCTGTACTCAACGATTTTCCGTGAGTACCTATCCGAACTGTTCGCGAAAGGTTACTCGGTTGAGTACTTCAGCGAAGGCGGTCGTTCACGCACAGGGCGTCTACTGCAAGCAAAAACCGGTATGTTGGCCATGACGATTCAAGCGATGCTGCGCGGTCTAAACCGTCCAGTCACGCTAGTACCTGTTTACATCGGTTACGAGCACGTCATGGAAGTGGGCACTTACGCCAAAGAACTTCGCGGTTCACGCAAAGAGAAAGAAAACGCCGGCCTTGTGTTGCGTACTCTGCGTAAGCTGCGCAACTTTGGGCTTGGCTATGTGAACTTTGGTAAGCCAATTCAGCTAAACCAATACCTGAATGAGCACGCTCCTGAGTGGACGAAAGACATCGACCGCATGGGCGGCAGCAAGCCACAATGGATGAACCCTGTGGTGAATGATCTAGCAAACAAGATGATGACGCACATTAACGATGCGGCAGCGACCAACGCACTCACACTGTGTGCAACAGCGCTACTGGCCTCTCGTCAACGCGCCTTGTCTCGTGACTCGCTGATCAATCAGATTGAGTGCTACTTAAAGCTACTTAAGAACAACCCATATTCAAGCACTTCAACCGTTCCAACAGAAAGTGCTGAAGAGTTGGTTGATCACGCCATCTCTCTGGATAAGTTTGTGATTGAAACGGACACCATGGGTGACATCATTTCGCTGGATCGTAGCCAGTCGATTCTGATGACTTACTACCGCAACAACATCATTCACTTGTTTGCGCTACCGTCATTGATTGCACAGATGATCATTCGTCAGCGCAACCTGTCAGTAGAGAAGATTCAAGAGAACGTTGCACAAATTTATCCATTCCTTAAGAAAGAGCTGTTTCTAAGCTACAAAGAAGAGAAACTGAATGATCTCGTCGTGAAGATCTTGAACGAGTTTGCAGAGCAGAAAATGATCAGCCTAGACGGCGGTAAGTTGGAGATCAACCAATCAAACAACCAACCTTTGGTTCTGCTTGGCCGCACGATCACTGAAACATTGCAGCGCTACTCCATCGCGATGAATTTATTGGTTGCCGACCAAGAGCTAGGTAAATCAGATCTAGAACAGCAGAGCCAAGACATTGCTCAACGCTTGGGCCGTCTGCACGGTATCAACGCGCCAGAGTTCTTCGACAAAGGTGTGTTCACTGCAATGTTCAATACGTTGAAAGAACAGCAATACTTAGACAGTGACGGCAATTGCGATTTAGATAAAACGCAACAATTCGCCAAGCTTCTGTTTGCTCTGCTCTATCCTGAAGTGAAGCTCACTATCGAAGAGAGTATCCACCAACTTCAGGCATAAAAACTGAGCTCAGTACAAATTAAAAAGGCATCCGATTGGATGCCTTTTTGTCTTCGAACGATAGTGGCTTGGTAATGAATACTTACCAGAACGCGACAAGTAACCCCATCGCAATCACCATTCCCACATAATTGTTATTGAGGAAGGCTTTAAAACACAAATCGCGTTCACGGTGGCGAATTAAGTGCTGCTGATACACAAACAGAGAAGCGGCAAGTAAAATCGTCCAGTAGTAGCTCTGCCCCAGTTCGTAGTGTTGACCAAGCAGAACCAACATCGCCAAGGTCATCAACTGCAGAACGCCAATCACCAACTTGTCATGACGACCGAACAAGATAGCAGTCGATTTAATACCAATCTTTAAATCATCATCACGGTCGACCATCGCGTATTGAGTGTCGTAAGCAATCGTCCATAATGCGTTAATCACGAACACGAACCACACAATCCATGGCAACTCACCGGTTTGTGCAGCCCATGCCATTGGAATCGCCCAGCTAAATGCCAAGCCCAAAAAGAGTTGCGGCAGGTGAGTATAGCGCTTCATAAATGGATAAATGAAGGCTAATACAATGCCTGCGAAAGAAAGCTGAACCGTCAGCGGGTTCATGGTTAGCACTAATAAGAATGAGCTGATACCCAGAACCAAAAATAGACCAATCGCCTCTTTCGAGGTCACTTTGCCCGATGGCAGTGGGCGCTGTTTGGTACGCTTCACATGGCCATCAACTTTACGATCAGCAAAATCGTTAATCACACAACCAGCGCTACGCATTAGGAACACACCTAACACAAACACGATGAGTACATTCCAACTTGGCATGCCTTGGGCGGCAATCACAAGGGCCCAAACCGTCGGCCACAATAACAAGAGTGAACCAATTGGGCGATCCATTCGCATCAGTTGCCAATATGCTTTGGCTTTCTCTGCGGTCATTTACACCTTCTCCTTAGCGTAAACTGGTGAACTAGGTAAGAATAACTCAGCGACCAACATAGGTTTGTGATTCATCCACAGTCTTGAACGACGAGCTAATAAGCGGCCTTGAGGCAAACTCACCCACCCCATTTGTAGGGCATCACGTTCAACATTGTCAGCACTAAACACGGTCAAACCTAGCGGAATATCCCCTTGCTGGGCTAAATCGTATTGCTGATCGATCAAGGTAGAACGTGGAATAAGGGTGCGTCCAATGACCCACTCACTATTGTCGCCACGCAAAATCACCTCACGCAGAAGGCAATCTTGCTCAGACAAGAGTTGGCTCTCGTTGCGTTTTAACGTCTTAGCAGCGACGATTTGATTATGCAGTAATTCCACGCTTAGGTGCTGGCAATACTGACTTAAACGGCGTGACAAAGACCCTTGTTCTTCAAGCCAATGCTTGGCGAATTCATTTGGAAATTCAAAATTTTCGGGGTTTTGCCACTCTACTTCCAATAAAGAAGCAAGATAGAGCGATGTCGGCTGATTCATACTAGTATTCAATTGGTGGCTTTATGCGTACAATAAAGCAACAACTTACTGTCTTATTGAAACTGTAAGTTCCGTTATTTGTTATAGGCGGTCATTGTATCAAGACTTAAGCGATTCGAATATCGCGATCCAGAGAAAGAAAAGTTAGAAATATGTACAAACGTTATGTAGCCCAAATTATTTTCGCATTAAGTCTACTTGTTTCCACACCCTCTTGGGCAGAAACAAAAGAAGCAGGACCACAATTAGCCTACTTTACCCTTGAGCCCGATCTCACCACCAACTTCTATACGAAAGGGAAAAAACTCGGTTATGTACAAGTGCGCATCGACATTATGGTCATGAGCCAGCATGATTTGGCGGTCATTGAACACCACCAACCATTGATTCGTGATGCCGCAATCGAGCTGCTGGGTAAGCAAACTGAAGACACCATCAAATCCCTATCCGGTCGAGAAGATCTACGCAAAACCTTAGTCGCGACACTGAACGAAACACTACTGCCTGAAACAGGTAAAACCATCATTGCTGATCTGTTGTTTACCAAATACCTCTATCAGTAATCGATAAACTCTATATGCAAAAAGACCGCCGATTGGCGGTCTTTTATTTCGAGAGACAAGCAAAGTTACACTTGCTGGTATTTTTGCTTCACAGAATCAAACATGGCAATCGCCATACCCGAGAGCAAACCCACCAAATGCGCCGTATTGGCAATCGCCATAAACGGCTGAACAAAGCCCAGCACTAACCATACCAGCATAAAGCCAATAATCGGTTTTGGCAGGGTTAGACCAAGATGCGGCAGACGGTAGCCAAGAATCCATAAGTAACCAAGCAACGCATAAACCACGCCAGACAAGCCACCGAAGTTCGCTCCCTCAACGTAGAACTGCCCCGCACCGGACAGTGCCGCTGAGATCAAGAAGATTTGCAGCAGCTTTCCTGAGCCTAAGCGACGCTCGATATCACCACCTAGTTGCCACCACCACAGTAAGTTAAATGCAATATGGGTGACTGAAAAATGCAATAATGCATGGCTTATCCAGCGCCAAAGTTGCCATTGCTGCCCTTCAAATGCGGGAAAATGCAATAAGTCGAAGACACCTCTACCAAAGCCTAATATCTGCAGAAGGTAAATCACTGCGCACGTGAACATCACCGAGAGTGTCACAGGGCCCGCTTTAGCTTTAACCATGCTCATGATGCTCGGGCTCGCGTAATGAAACTGGCTCTTACGAGTATCGGCAACGTCCCACGAAGCTGCACTGTATTTCGATCCGGAGGGATTCGCAAGAAAGTGCTGTAATTCGGCTTCCACTTCTATTTCGTGCTGACTATCCGCAAGCCAGAGTGCAAATTGCCCTTCGCCTTCTGGCATCATTTGGATTTCAATCTTGCGTGATGCCATGTAATCAATGAAAGCTTGCGCCATGCGTGGGTTATTTAACGTTACCAATCTCTTCATTAACTTCTCACTATCGGTAGTTGTGCTCGTTGCCAGGCTTCAAAGCCACCATCCACACTGTACACCTGTTCGAAGCCTTGGTTAACTAAATATTGTGCAGCACCTTGACTACTGATCCCGTGATAGCACATCACTAAGATAGGCTGTTCAAACTCAACGTCATTCATAAACGAAACGATAGAGTCATTGGTTAAGTGAAATGCCGACTCAGCGTGAGCAACGGCAAACGCTTGAGGGTCACGGATATCAACAAGCCTTACGTCACCTTGCTTAAGTAGAGTCAGTGCGCCTTGTACATCAATATGCTGAAACTGGTCCATTTCTTTCTCTTTCTTTTGTTCATAATTGCGGATGCTATTGTAACCTATCCAGAGCCAAACTTAGACACAAGGATAATCTGGATATTAAATCTTGCTCACAATACCACCACTTGTGGATAAAGCTGTGAATTACGTTGATAAGGTATATTTAGATCTTTTGATCCACAATATATAGTAATGATCTTGATTTAGTTGTGTGTATATTTATAACTATCCCCAACTAGCATTAGACTTGAAAGCCTTATTTTGTCCGGCTTTCGAACAGTTGATGAATAATTACCTCACAGAGTTATGCACAGGTAGCACAGATAAGTGGGATCGCAAACGCTACCGATATTCGATCGAAAATAAAAAAGCCGAGATCACATGATCTCGGCTTTCTATGAAAATCTTATCTTAGATGAGAAATTGAAGTTAGAATTCCCCAACCGCCAGTTTCAGTTTCTTCATTGCGTTCTTTTCTAACTGGCGAATACGCTCGGCTGAAACGCCAAACTCATCGGCAAGGTCTTGCAACGTTGCCTTCTCATCGTCTAACCAACGAGAACGAACAATGCGCTGGCTGCGTTCATCTAAACTTGCAAGTGCATGACCTAAACGGTTGTTAGTGTGCGTTTCCCAGTTTGCCGCTTCAATATTGTCAGCCACATCAGATGACTTGTCTTCTAGGTAGACCATTGGGGCAGTGTACGAGTTTGCGCTGTCATCATCATCCATTGGCATGTCAAACGTTGAGTCGACGGCCGCTAGACGAGATTCCATTTCTCGCACCTCTGAAGGATCCACACCCAGCTCACGAGCAACGGTTTCTACTTCACCGTTGTTGAACCAACCAAGACGCTTTTTGGATTTACGCAGATTGAAGAACAATTTACGTTGCGCTTTGGTTGTCGCGATCTTCACGATACGCCAGTTACGCAATACGTACTCATGAATCTCAGCTTTGATCCAGTGAACAGCGAAAGAAACCAAACGCACACCCACTTCTGGGTTGAAACGCTTAACCGCTTTCATCAGACCGATGTTACCCTCTTGTACTAGGTCTGCCATCGGCAAGCCATAACCCGAGTAGCCACGAGCAACATGAACAACGAATCGTAGGTGTGACAGGATCAGGCCTTTCGCCGCATCTATCTCACCATTGTAATGTAATCTTTCTGCCAGCCCACGCTCTTCTTCTGGTGTCAGCATTGGGTAGCTGTTTACAGAACGAATATAGCTATCAAGACTATCTTGCGTGACTAGAGCCATCGGATACGCTTCTTTTGTCATTCAATTCCTCATCAATCTCTGATCTGGAGCATTACATTACAATTTAGCTTCGCCATCTTGAACTTAAAATGAACAAGTTTCAAGAAGGGCGAGTAATTATCCATAAACAAATGGTCTAAACAAGAGGAGAGATATTAGCTTGTGCTAATAAATTCCAAGTATAAGACCTTTATCACCTAAACAGGTTCAATTTCGTTCAGGTGACGCTGCGCGGATACTCGTGCGGCGATACAACCCAGTAAACTACCAGTGATGATCAACAACAGAGATTCATCCCAACTCAATCCAATCAAACGGAATTGGCTGTCATAAAGTGACGCCAACTTTTCCACAGCATTATTCATAACAACGGTGATCAAAGCCGTCACTAACCATGCTATGCTTGCACCCAACACACCGAACCACATGCCCGTGTATAAATAAGGACGAAGAATAAAGCTGTCGGTCGCCCCAATCAGCTTCATGGTTTGAATCTCTTCTTTGTTCGCCAGCACATTAAAGCGCAATGTATTACCGACGATTAAAAATACCGCACCCAACATCAGTATTGTCAGGGTGATAACAATAATACTAGCAAGAGTTTTGATGGCATCAAGGCGTGCTAGCCAGTCTTCATCGAGCCTCACGTCGGTCACGTCTTGTTGCTCACGAACTTGCTTGGCAATCGACTGAATATCACTCTTCACTTCTGAATCGGGTGTAATCACCAACACGCCAGGTAATGCATAACCACTTAGTAGGCTCAACGCTTGGTCAAAGCCGGCGTATTGGCTTAAATCCGATAGACCTTGTTGCGGCGAAATATATTCCACCTCTTTTACTAAAGGCCAAGTCTCGATTTGATCTTTTAACACCATCACGCGTGCATCAGGCATGCCTTCCACTAAGTAAGCACTCACTTGCGATGGTGATGCGACGTCCTCAGCTGCTCCAGCGAGGTTTTTCCCCAGCAAATACAAACAAGCGGGCATCGACAACGCCATCGAAATCACGGCTAGAGTAAGAATGTTACCTAAAGGACGACGCCATAACGCGCCGAAAGAAGATTTTGCTTGTTTTGCATGGACAGAAAAAAAACCATCGGTATTGGCACGCTTGGCACTGCGACCTTTCCCTTTCTTCTGGGTGCGCTTGTTACCTACCATAGTCTTCTACCTCACTTAGGAAGCCTTGGTTCAATTCAAAATGGCGATATTGTGGGCGAGTATTTACTAACCCGATATCGTGCGTCGCAAGGAGAATCGTTACGCCTGCCCGGTTAAATTCTTCAAACAGTCGTAACACGCGGTTAGACAGCTCAGGGTCAAGGTTACCCGTTGGCTCATCGGCCACTAGCAAGGTTGGCCGGTTTACCACGGCACGTGCGATACCCACCCGTTGCTGTTCACCACCAGATAACTGGCTAGGCAAACAACGGGCTTTATCGAGCAAGCCCGTTTTATCCAACGCTGCAGAAACGCGGCGTTTGATTTCATTTTCGGAAATGGATTCAATGCGCATCGGCAGCGCCACGTTGTCGAACACGCTGCGATCCATCAAAAGACGGTGATCTTGGAATACAATTCCGATATTACGGCGCAAAAACGGAATGTCTTTGTTTGAGATACGTGTGATGTCATGACCATTGAAATGGATTTTTCCATCGGTTGGACGCTCTATCGCACATATCAATTTCAACAAGGTGCTTTTACCTGCACCAGAATGTCCGCCTAAAAACGCCATCTCTCCGCGCCTCAAGTGAAAATCGACTTTCTGCAGGGCTTGTCGACCACCTCGGTAAGCTTTGCTCACTTGCTGAAATTTGATCACCGTTTGATTTCCTCTAACTCTAATTACTCTTCACGGCTAAACAGAGCGTCAATGAACTCTTGAGTTTCAAAAGGACGCAAGTCTTCGATACCTTCACCAACACCAATGTAGCGAATTGGGATTTCGAACTGATCGGCAATCGCAAAGATCACACCACCTTTTGCTGTCCCATCCAGCTTAGTCAAGGTAATCCCGGTTAGAGGCGCAACATCACTGAAAAGTTTTGCTTGGCTAATGGCGTTTTGACCCGTACCTGCGTCTAGCGTTAGCATGATCTCATGCGGTGCCGAATCGTCAATTTTCTTCATCACGCGCACGATCTTGCGTAGCTCTTCCATCAGGTTTGCTTTGTTTTGTAGACGACCTGCGGTATCCGCAATCACCACATCCACACCACGCGCTTTTGCTGCTTCAATCGCATCATAAATGACCGAAGCACTGTCAGCGCCAGTATGCTGAGCAATCACAGGTACATTATTACGCTCACCCCATACTTGTAGCTGTTCAACGGCTGCAGCACGGAAGGTATCACCTGCGGCAAGCATGACTTTTTTACCTTCATTTTGGAATTGTTTCGCCAGTTTACCGATCGTGGTGGTTTTCCCCACACCGTTCACACCAACCATCAAAATAACGTAAGGTGTTTTGCCACTGTCGATTTCAAGAGGCTGTTCAACCTTAACAAGGATTTCAGCCATCTCTTCTTTCAGCAAACCATAAAGGGCTTCGCCATCTTTAAGATCGCCGCGAGAGGCTTTCTCTGTCAGGTTGTTGATGATTTTTGTTGTGGTGTTCATGCCCACATCAGCAATCAATAGCTGCTCTTCTAGCTCTTCGAAGAGGTCATCGTCAATTTTTTTACCGCTGAATAAACCAAAGAAACCTGCGCCAATGTTGGCTTTGGTTCGACTTAGACTGCGCTTAAGACGTGCAAAGAAGCTCTCGGTCGGTTTTTCCTGCTCTTGAACACGAGGAGCGACGGGGGCTTGCGGCTCTTCTGCTTCTGCTTCTGCTTCTGCTGAAACAGCCTCAGCTTTCACTGACTCTTCTTCCACACTTGTTTTTTCTTCCACCGGCTCGGCAACTTCTTCCGTTGGTTTCTGCTCGGTCGCAGGCGCTTCCGCTGCTTCTTCTTTTACTGACTCTTCCGGCGTTGGCTTTTGGTTTTGCTCTTCATCACCAAAACCTAGCCACGAAAGTAATCCGCGCTTCTTTTTTTCCGTCATCTGGGGCTATCCTAGATTGTCTCTTTATCTATTAAGTACGCTTTCCTGAAAACAGAATGACTGATTCAGAAAAGCCTGATGACAGAGTTGTGCTAACTTTCCAATTAGGTAATTCTAATCTTATTAGTGTTACACTCTGTCATCTTGAATATTCTGGGCTGCACCCAAGCTTAAAGCTTGGGCGATTGGCTATAGTATCACTTTATTAGCGGTCAAAAAATCTATGGTAAGACGTCGCCAGCAAAACTCCTCACAAAAAAAGCCAACAACGGGCTTTGTTCGCATTATTAGTGGTTTATGGAGAGGTAGAAAGCTACCTGTGCATGATGCAGAAGGTCTGCGTCCAACCACGGATCGCGTAAAAGAAACGCTGTTTAACTGGTTAGCTCAAGATGTACCACAAGCAAAGTGCCTCGACTTGTTCGCAGGTTCCGGCGGCTTAGGCTTTGAATCCGCTTCTCGCCAAGCGGAACAAGTGACCATGATTGAGCTAAACCCTCAAGCATTTCTGCAGCTACAGAAAAACGTAGCCTCACTTAATGCTAGCAATATCCATGTGGTAAATACCGATACGCTGAGCTTTTTAAAGCAACCGGGCACGCCACATCACGTAGTATTCATCGATCCACCGTTTCGCAAAGGGTTATTGGATGAAACCGTGACCTTGCTAGAGCAAAACGGCTGGCTGACTGAAGATGCGATGATTTATATTGAAACTGAAAAAGAGCTGAACATGGCTGGGGTTCCGGATAGCTGGCTCCTGCACCGAGAAAAAACCGCAGGTCAAGTGAGTTATCGCTTATACGCACGCTCACCAGCTTAAAGTTTCGATTTAAAAGGATAGTTAAATGAAAGCGCTATTGATACTGGCAAAAGCGGCGATCGCCTTTGTCTGGTTTATACTAATTCTCAACATTTTTATGCCATTCCCAGGAAAAGCAGCTATCGCGCTGTACATCATGGCCGCATTCCTGTTCATGATGCATGGTTTGCAGATGGCGATCTTCATCGGTGCGTTTGGTGACAAAATTAAGATGAGCGCATGGGAAAAGTACTCGATTTTAATTTTTGGTATTTTTGCTCTGCTCGATATTCGTCGTAAGCACATGATGTAATAAGACAGATAAACGAAAGCCGCTCACAAGAGCGGCTTTTTATATTCATCCGATGAACAAAAGTTTAACCCATGTAACTCTTCACGCCATCAAGAAACATCTGGGTAGAAATCATAACCAACAGCAATCCCATCAAACGCTCAATCGCTTTGAGACCACGCTCTCCCAAAATCCGGTGGAAGAAGCTGTAGAACATCAAGATGAAGAAAGTGGCGCCCCAAGCAATCAATACAGCGGCAGACAACTCCATAATCTTGTCTGGATGCTGAGAAGAAAGTAAAAGCAGTGCAGCGATAACCGAAGGCCCAGCAATCATGGGGATGGCCATCGGCACAATAAACGGCTCTTCACCTGCGGCCAGCCCGGTAATGCTACCAGCACTTGGGAAAATCATCTTAATGGCGATGATAAACAGAATGATGCCGCCAGAAATACTCAAGGTCTCAGGCTGAACATGAAGGAAACTCATGATGCTCTGTCCTGCGAACAAGAACAGCATCAGAATCATCAAGGCAAACACGAGTTCACGAATCAGTACTTTTCGGCGACGCTTCGCATCTAAATGTTTGAGAATGGACAACACTATCGGCAAATTGCCAAGAGGATCCATAATAAGAAACAGCATGGTCGCTGCTGAAAGAATGTCCATGTTCTGGCCTCGACTAATAAGATGGCGGCCAGTATAGGCGAGACTATGTTTGAGGGCCAATTAAAAACATTCGCCCTCACTTCGGTCATACTAGGTCGGAGCTTAGTGGTTGCAGATACGCGCCATGTTCACCACAAACTTACCTTCTAGTTCAAGTACTTTTTCGCGTTTTAGCAAAAATTCTAGCAATGCATCTAAGTCTAGATCATTCAACTTACAGGTATGAAAACGCACTTCTGCGCCAAAGTGAGCCGCTAGCTCATCACGATTCATTGGCGTTTCGCGAAGTAAGTTTAGTAGGTCATGGGCATGAATTTCAGTCATCATCAACTCCAGTGTTCAAATTCAGTGTGGTCAGTGTACTCAAATCAGCTAACGTTGCTTTGACTTAGGTTAGGATCTGTTAAACCTAATAAATGATGGAAGACACAATAAGTGCATGCGCTAAAAAGTAACTCCCACTCACCCACAAGTAAGCATGTTTCATTGGCTTACGATACCCATGAATAGCATAAACAAGCGCGGAACCCGTCATAACGAGCGTCCCAGTGAAACCAAGCGCATTGGCATAACTTGGAATATGTAGCCAGACGTCACCGGCTGACCACGCAAGGAAAACAAGCATGATGCCCATAACAACGACCGGAAATACCAAAGAGTCTAATTGAGGAAGTAGCAAGAAAAAGGCAACGATGCTTGCGGCCAACAATAACGCTAAAAGCCACCAAACAACTTCGCCGTTAATTTGCACCCAAAAAGCTTTGCTATAACAGAGCTGGGCCAACAAGTAGCTAGCAAAGTAAAGCGGCTTGCGAGATTTGAATGAATGAAGCGTGTCTGCAAGTATGAAAACGATCAATCCGCCAGCAATCCAATAGGTATGAGCTGCTGAGTCGCCCTGAGTAATTGCCAAAATAAACAACAAAAGCAGAGTAAAAATTTTAAATATCAGGGATTGTGTTGGATTAACTTGCTTCGCTCCCAACACGGAATATAGCCCCGATAGCCCAATTGCCAACCAACTCCACATGCCGTATACACCTTTTATGTTACCTCGCCGCTAGTCTAGGTAGACCAATCGCTATGTAAAGGTGCAATCTATGAAAGTTGGATCTCGCTAGCGATTCGACACATTCGTTACGCCGACCACCACTTTATACTTTCTCTCACAATAGAAGGCCTCCCCACTAGCATTAACATACAGAAAAAATTGAAAAGAAAACCATCAATATGCTCGCAATACAGACAGTATGATGGAATTATCGACACAAAATAGAAATCCACCCAATTAGCGATTCAAAAGCAGAAATATTGCAACCTTGATACAGCAAAAACCCCCAGACGCCCCGTTACAATATAGAATAAAAACTCAAGTGACACATATTAAGTATCTAATATTGATGACAATAGTTGCGTTTGTTCAATAAAACTCGACCTTAGACAATAGGATCCGTAGTGCTGCGTTTTTAGCACGATAACTTTCTCATCTGATAAGAAAATGACACCAACCAAGCCACACACTCAATCACCCCTGCCAGAAAGTACCACCATTTTCCCAACTTTTGAGAAACACACAAAAAATACATAACCAAACCACCACCAGAAAAAAAAAACACTATCACCCCATTAATGTAACGAATTTTAACTAATAAAAATCAATAATTTATAATTTATTAGGGGAAATAAACCACAATAAGAACACTTAGCAACCAAGTCAAAAAACACTGTTTTAATCATCAAATAGCGGTGATAATGAATGATTAAGTATTATTTTTGAAAACCTTTTGGCAATCTGGTTGATCAAAGCCTGAAAACAGTGCTATATTGATTACATCGAGTTCATCAAGGATTTAAGGGGTAGTGTTATGATTTCTTCTTCTCAGAAACAGGGGCTGGTAATGATTGCAGTAGTTATGGGTTTAATGACACTGCCAATGATGTACTAACCAATTGATTTAAATAAAAAGGGACGCGTACGCGTCCCTTTTTTATTATTTATTTTTTGCCAACTATAGATGCTTAGACAGAATATCCCAATGCAAGTAATAAAAACCAAGTGCGGCAAGCGTAATCAAGGTCATTAACAAAATCGCCGTTCGCCAGATAAAGCGAGAGCTTCTCGGCGTCAACTCTTTTTCACATTCATCGCAGGCGGCCATAAAGCCTTTTCTATCGTCCAGTTTGTAATTTTCTTCATGTACGATCTTATTACGCACTGTTGCAATAAAACGTAATTTTGCGATGACATCATGTGGCAAACGCTCTTCACAACTGGTGATCAGTTGGTGTAGTCCCTTCCCCTCTGCATGGTATTGTGTTCGCAGAAGCTTTTCGATCGTTCGGGTACGCATGACAACTTTCTCAATATCTGACATCGTGCCCCTCCTTACTTGATCCTTCCTTTATCCATCATTTCATTCTTCTACAAATCTGGAGTTTTTTCGAGATACTAAATGCAATTTTCCTTTCAATTTGTGTCCTTACACGCAGATAAACTGTGAAGTGCGCCGAATAAAGCCCTCCCCATTTACTAAATCATCAAAAAATTATCTCAACTCATCGTTTAATCAGGAAGTTCTGTAAAATAGGGACCAATGAAACATTGGAGGTTATCATGCCAATCTCACTTATTTTAGTTTTACTCACCCTGATCGCTCTAGGAGCTTGGGTATTCTTTCGCTTTTATAGCAAGCATTATTTCGGTGAAAATGCCCCTGAGCAAAGTGCACAAGTCACCATATTAGACAAACAAGCGATCGATATACCGGACGCGAAGCCCGGCCAAGACGATCAAGAGTATTGGATTTATGTGCAGCGCGGTTCCATGGGACCGAAACGCGAATTTCAAATCGGGGTACATTACTACCACGCTCTTAATCCAGGTGACAAAGGGACGCTGACTTATCATGGCGACAAATTTCTACACTTTGCCCTCAAACGTTAATCTACGGCAGCAACCATCGAGTCTTGGCAGATCTCGAAAACAGATAACTCATTGCCAAGGCTCCTGCTCCACTTAATATGACCCACAGTGGGATCACCCATATTGGATTCCCTTGGTGCCAACCAAACGCCTTCATCGGCCACAAGAAGATCGGGTGCAACAAATAAATGCCTAAACTGTACTGACTAATGAAACTCACTACCTTCTGGATTTTCGGCGGTAACTCTTCCCCAACATAACGGCATAACATAAAAATCATCGAAGCCGCTAAAACTACGTTGAGCGTTTTGTAAGACAACCAACGACCCACCGTATATTTACCGGCATCCAAACTATTCATCACCACCATAGTAAACGTCAACGCCAATGCCACCAGCCCGAGACCAGTAAACAACATTGTGACCGAACGATTGAGTGGGATCTTCTTAAACAGCACGTAACCTAACGGTAGGTAGCCCATATAGAGCCACATTTGATTACTCCAAGGCCCATCAATCTTGAACAAAAATAAGGTGCTGGTGAATAACCACAGCGCCAAATAAGCATAGAGAGCGTTATCGTCCATATGACGTACCATCCACTGAAATAACGGAATTACAAAATAGAGCGGAATAAAGTAGTAAAAGAACCCAAGGTGATAGTAAGTCGCATGGTGCAAGCTGTTGCTCACGACTTCTTTTACCGTGGCAAAGTCAAAGCCTTGCGCTGTCCAGCCTGACAAATACGCATAAAACATCGACCAAACTAAAAAAGGCACCAACACTTTACCTAAACGCCGTTTGACGTAGTACTTGGCATCAAAAGGACGCGTATCACTGAGCATCAAGGCTCCGGTGATCAAAATGAACACTGGTACCGCCCAACGACTCACACTATTTACACCGACGGCCGTTAACCATTGGTCAAGAGGAATCCCGCCCAACTCAGTGCGGTATGGGGCCAATACGTGAATGGCGATCACTGCAATAGCCGCGACACACCGCAATAAGTCAAAAAACAGAACCCTTTCTCTCATGGTTTTTTCTACTTGGAATGACTGTACGCTTATAGCATAGGGTAATTTTCATCCAGTTAAATAGTTAACAATCTGTTTTTGCTTGTTTTTAACACAACAGCGAACTCTTAAATAACATTGATCTGTAAAATGATTTGCTGCAACACCCATTGTTCAAACGGAAGCCGTAGCCCCAACCTTTCTCGAATGGGCAACAGCATAAGTCAGCTTATTACTTTAGGATGTTGGACAGATTAATAAGAGAGGTCTTTATGAACAAAGCATTATTAAGCATTACTGGTTTGTGTTGTGACCTTAGCTGGATGCAACCAAAAGGAAGAGGCCGTAACACCAGCGCAACCGGAAGCGAACCCTATCTGCAGCGCAGAAAACCTTGCTGGCGGTTGGTCACAAGGTGAAGTGACACCTGAGGCTCAACAAGCGTTAGATTTTGTACTCGGTCAGCTGAATACCGCGGCTAAGCTAAAAGAGCTCTTGAGCGTACGTACTCAAGTCGTAAATGGCCTTAACTACGCGATTGAATTCGAAATGGACAATGGTGAAGTTTGGAACACCATCGTTTACCGCCCACTGAAAGGTGATATGGAAATGACGCGGCTAGCACTACAAGGTCGCATTTGCCCATAACCCAAGCTTGCTGATTTGCGACACTGAAGCACAGAAAGCAAAATGGCTCCCATTGCGGAGCCATTTTTTATACTGAGTCGTAAACTGATTTAAACCGCCGCCACTTTGGCTTTTGGTAACTTGATAGAGATGACCGTCGTCAGCGCTAAGAAGGCAAAAGAGACCCACAGACACGCCGCCAGACCCGCTTCTTGGTAAATCCAACCGGATAGAACCGTACCAATCAAACGTCCCATCGCATTCGCCATATAGTAGAAGCCGACATCCAGTGAAACACCATCGCCTTTCGCGTAGCTTACGATAAGGTAAGAATGCAAAGATGAATTCACCGCAAATACCGCACCGAAGCTCATCAAGCCGACAACAATAACCAGTTCTGGTTGCCAACCAATTTGCACGCCGTAAGCAATCGCGCCAGTGATGACAGCAAGGATACCTGCCCAAATCAATGCTGCACTACCGTCTGGCACTCTACCTTGTGCTTTACCGGTAATACGAGGCGCAAAGCCTTGAACGAATCCGTAGGCAATCACCCAAGCCGCTAGGAAACCGCCCACCATCAGGTGATCCCAGCCAAACACACTGCCTAGGTAGATCGGAAGTGCAACGACAAACCACACATCACGCGCACCAAATAGGAACATACGTGCCGCAGACAGGATGTTCACCGATTCTGACTTAGAGAAAATCTGACGGAATTTAGGCTTGCTCTTCGCTTTACCCATGTCAGCCTCTAGCCAAATCAAACTGGATACGAAAACAATCGCCAGCACACTTGCCATGATGACCATCGAAGTTTGGAAACCAAACGCGGACAACAGCAAACCACCAATAAAGAAGCCTGCGCCTTTTAACGCGTTTTTCGAACCCGTTAAGATCGCCACCCATTTATAAAGTGCCCCTTGCTGCTCGTCTGGCACCAACGTTTTAATCGCGCTCTTGGCACTCATCTTATTCAAATCTTTGGCGATACCTGAAATGGCCTGCGCTGCCATCACCCAAGGGATGGTCAACCACGCATTTGGCACTGCCAACATCAGCAAGGCAAAAATCTGCATCCCTAACCCGACGTTCATGGTTTTGTTGAGACCAAGTCGAGCACCTAGCCAACCACCAACCAAGTTGGTCACTACGCCAAAAAATTCATAGAAAAGGAACAGCGAAGCAATGGCTAAACTTGAGTAGCCTAAGTCATGGAAGTAAAGCACCACCAACATACGTAGTGCGCCGTCCGTCACGGTGAAGTTCCAATAGTTGAACGTCACCAGCATGTACTGACGGATACTTTTACTTAGTTTTGAAATCATAACGACCTCAGATGTACTGCAATCAGAGTATTTAGATCATGATGTTCCAAATACTCTATGACCTGAACACCAGTATTGAGCCATCTCAATACTGGTGCCAAACTGCGAAACAAGAACTGACAATAAAATTAACTATTACTTAATAATAAACAGATAGTTAAATATCAAACTGGCATCCAAGTATCACATAAAATAGTAAGCTACATGGCGTAAGGAGAGCTTTTGGAACATGATGTTCCAAAAGCTCGACAAGCTGATCATGCGCTTTGTGCGACGCGCTCGATGTACTCAACTTGTACTGGTTTGGTGAACGCGCCAGGACGCAAAGCTTGCACTTCGCGCACGATGTCTTCTAGCGGCCAACCTTTCTCTAGCAATAGATGCGCAGCAAACAAACCTGTACGACCAGAGCCGCCTAAACAGTGCATTGCGACCTTACCACCTTGCGCTAGAATTGCGTGCAATTCAGGGCTTGCTTGTTGCCATTTTGCAGCAAACCCTTCGTCTGGCGCGCAGTCGTCTTCAATCTCAATTTGAAACCATTTCATGCCTAACTGTTGAGTGATTTCGCCCAGAGCAGAAACGTCTTGCGCTGCCAACTCTGAGTTATCAAGTGCTGTCACTACCGCTTGTACACCTTGGTCTTTCAACTGCTTTAGAGAATCTTGCAGTTCAACACCTTTTGTACCCGGACACGGAGTCAAAACCAAAGCGCCCGCTTCTAAATCTAATTGCCATGTAGGATGAGACATTTTAAAACTCCTTATGCCATACCAACGTTACGAACCAATTCTGCAGTGCGCGTTGCGTAGCCCATTTCATTGTCGTACCAGGCGTAAATCTTCACCATGCGAGCGCCAACAACCATAGTGGATTGTGCGTCAACGATGGTTGAACGTTGGTCGCCTTTGTAATCGATAGAGACCAATGGACGCGCTTCAAAGCCAAGGATGCCTTTTAGCTCACCTTCCGATGCTTCTTTCAGTAGTGCGTTCACTTCTTCTGCCGTGGTATCACGTTTCACATCAAAAATGATATCTGTCAGCGATGCGTTTGCTAAAGGAACACGAACTGCGTGACCATTAATTTTGTCTTTTAGATCTGGAAAGATTTCAACAATTGCAGTCGCACTGCCCGTAGTGGTTGGGATCAGGCTCATACCACATGCACGCGCACGACGTAGATCTTTGTGCGGCGCATCCAGAATCGTTTGTGTGTTAGTTAAATCGTGAATCGTTGTAAATGATGACTGCTCGATGCCCAGTTTCTCGTGAATCACTTTCACTACTGGTGCAATACAGTTAGTGGTACAAGATGCCGCTGTGACGATGCGGTGCAACGCTGGATCGAAGATGTGGTCGTTCACACCAACCACGATGTTTGCTACACCTTCTTCTTTTACTGGCGCACTCACTACAACGCGTTTTACGCCTTGCTCTAGGTATTTGTTTAGGAATGACGTTTTTCGATGAACACCCGTTGCTTCAATCACAACATCACATTGACCCCAGTTCACCGCATCGATATCACGCTCCTGTGAAGTCGTGATGCGTTTACCGTTGATCACCATGTCTGTGCCTTCAACTTGCACTGCGTGGTTCCAACGACCTTGAACTGAATCGAACTCAAGTAAGTGGCCCAAAGTCGCTGCATCGCCCGCTACATCGTTGATGTGTACGAACTCTAGCTCTGGCCAATCAAACGCAGCACGCAGTGCCAAACGACCAATTCGACCGAAACCGTTAATACCTACTTTAATCGTCATAATCTTCTACCTTTTCAAGCCTATAAACTGTTAACGCTTACTACTAGCAGCAAGCCGCACGAGCTTTATCGTGCAATCGTGAAATATCGTCTTGGTACTCTTTCTTCAAACAGTTCGAGTCCACCAAATCATCAATTAATTTTTGCATCCATCCTGGTAACAATTCGGACAATTCGTAATACACCCACTGCCCCTGCCGTATATCAACTAAGATACCGTTCGATCTGAGTTGCGCGAGATGGCGCGATATTTTTGGTTGGCTTTGTTGTAGCGCGTAGGCTAAATCACCAACACAGATTCTTTCTTCACGAACCACCAGCATTAAGCAACGCACACGGGTCTCGTCGGAGAGAAGTTTGAAGAACTGATGTGGAAGCATAGGACACATACCTATATATGGATATGCATATATAATTATTTAAAACTTAGGTGTCGTCAAGCGATCGTGCTCGACTGTAATAAAAGTTTAATATTTGATCGAATTATGCGCCAACGAAGCTCTGACTCCAGCGAACGGCCTCATCGAGTTCCAACGTCACATCATCAAAAGACAAACCCTGTTGTTCGTGTACGTCTAGCCAATCTGCACGCTCGCAGCACTCTCCCATAGCAAGTAAGGCGCCATCTTCCCCTTGTCGGTGAAGTAGCACTTGTTGTACTAAATGACTCAAAGGGAGCTGTTCCACCAGCGATTCCACTGATAGATCGAGCATGGTATCGAGAATTGGCAGTAAGCCAACCATGAAACCCTGCTCGCTATACAGAGAAAAAGGTTGGTAGCGAGAGATCCATTGGCAAAATTGCGCCCGCTGCAAACACAACATGTATAACTCACGCGGTTTGCGACTAGAAATGTATGAAGCAACGATTACAGAAACAAATAGCTTTAACTTATCTTGACCAAGATAAACTAATGCCTGACGAAATGAAGTAATGGGTACTTCCAGTTTAATCGATTGGGTGTTCACGAAGCGCAATAGTTTGTAACACAGCGCGACATCTTGAGTGATGATGCTTTCAATACGACCAAAATCTAAATCAGGTAGGCAAACTTCTTGGTAAGCGATGTAACAAGCTTTGTGGAGGAAAATGGATAAAGCATCGTGACGATGCGATCAGCGGGTTGGTACCGACTGAGAGAAAGTTATCCACAATCAACGGCATGCTACCCGGTTTGATTCGATGTGAGCAGGGTAAGCATTACTTTCACCATCACGGAACAACAACTCATACCCCAGCGTCTGTCTTTTTCGGTTAAAAATGGGCTGGCGAGCGACATACGCATTAATCATATTTTGTGGTTTTTATCTTTTATTATTTAGCTGCGGCTAACAATGCTCCACACCCCATAAACATCGAGCCAAATACTTTGTTTATTTTACCCATAACCTTGTCTGAGCGAATAAACCGTCCCATCTGTGCCGCTAGTGTGGTGTAGCCCAGCATGACAAACGCATCAATCGTAACTGTCGTGATACCTAGCACCAGCAGCTGAGTCAGCTGTTCTTTTGCAGGGTCGATAAACTGTGGAAACAATGCCACCAAAAATACGATTGATTTTGGGTTGGTCAGGTTAATAAGAATGGCTTTGTACAATAGTGAAGAACCTGACATCACTTTATGATTTTCCTTGGCCACTAAGCCAGACGTATCACGCCACTTTTGAATGCCAAGCCACACCAAATAAGCCGCTCCGACCCATTTGATCATGCTAAAAGCCGCTGCCGATTGCGCGACTAACGCTCCAATACCAGCCCCAACCAATGCAATATGAATAGCCAGACCAATTTGCAAACCAACAATAGCCCCTAATGACTTGCGGGTGCCGTAACTCAAACCATTGCTGATTGAGTTGACGGTACCAGATCCCGGAGCCAGACTAAAAACAATTGCAGTTACCACATAGGCTAACCAAACGTGGGTATCCATTGCATTTCCTCTATAATTCTTCGATGATACGTCACGTCAATAACGCATCTTCAGGTAATCGACTAATGGCTATTCACCATTCACCTTTGACTTATACTCAAGAGACTTTATTTGAGCAAGCAATAGGTGGTCCGATCGCTGCACTCTGGCAAACTCGCCAAGAGGGCTTCATCAAAGGGACAGAAAAAAAGAAAATCTATTGGTGCAAACTCACCCACTCTGAACACACAAAAGCGGTGCTCATCGTCAATGGCCGAATTGAGTGTTGTTGGAAGTACCAAGAGCTGTTCTACGATCTATACCGACAAGGTTACGATATATATTCGTTTGATCACCGTGGACAAGGTTTATCAGATCGCTTGATACCAGACTCAGACATGGGTCACGTCTATGAATTTGATGACTATATTGATGATATGGCATTGGTGCTCAAACAACTCGATTTAAGCTCCTATCAGCAGCGATTTATCATCGCACATTCAATGGGTGGAGCGATTGCAACGCGTTATCTGCAAACTCATCCAGAGCATCATTTCAATGGTTTGATCTTAAGCTCACCGATGTTTGGCATTGATTTACCCTGGTATCTCAACCCGGTTGCGCTCCCTGTCAGCCAGATCCTCACAGCATTCTCATCCAAACCTCACTATGCACCAGGGCACAAGGAGTACTATCCCAAGCCATTTGAAGACAACCCACTCAGCCAAAGCTACGATCGCTACCACTGGTTTCGTCGCTTATACCGTGATAAACCAGAGCTGCAAGTTGGGGGGCCTAGCACGCGTTGGGTGTGGCAAAGTTTAATGGCGACTAAACAGTGCATTTTATTAACGCGCCAGGTGAAAGTTCCAGTGTTGTTAATGCAATCAGGCAATGATCGTATTGTTAGTAATCAGGCTCAGCAGCGCTTTATCAATAAGTTAAGAAAAACCAACCCTCATGCAAGCTTGGTTTCTATCGCTGGTGCCGAACACGAAGTCTTGTTTGAAAAAGACCAATATCGTAATCAAGCTTTGGATGCCATGTTTAACTTTATGAAAGAACAGAGCCAGACCACAGATTAAAGAGGAAACTTTCGCTTAGCGATTTACCCTCTTTTTCTGCCTAATTTTGGCGTAAACTGCCTTTTGTTCCCCGCACTCGATGCAGTACGACCTAGTCAATCGACGGTGCTTCGCGTGCAATCAACCTGTTCCACTCTATCCACACCGTTTACGAGGGCTTCATGAGCACATCGCTACCTTGCAAAGAGATCACTAAAATCGTTGCCTCAGATCTGGATGGCACTTTACTCGCACCAAATCACCAACTAAGCGCTTATTCAAAAGAGACGCTAAAGGCACTGCACGAAAAGGGCTACACTTTTGTCTTTGCTACGGGGCGCCATCACGTAGACGTAGCCAGCATTCGTCGTACTGTAGGTATTCCGGCTTACATGATCACGTCAAACGGTGCTCGTGTACACGACCAAAATGATCAACTGAGGTACAGCCAAAACGTACCAGAAACCCTAGTACAACCGGTGATCGACACGATCAAGTCAGATCCTGGCATACTTATCCACATGTACCAGAACGACGATTGGTTATTGAACAAAGATGATGAACAACTGCGCGATTTTCATGAAGACTTTACCTATAAGCTATACGATGATAGCAACGCGCCGACTGATGGTATTGCAAAGATTTTCTTTACCCACCCAGCCCAAGATCATGAGCACCTAGTGGTATTTGAAAACAAATTGCGTGAGCAATTTGGCGACAAGTTGAACATCGCATTCTCAACACCTTGGTGTCTGGAAGTCATGAGCGCTGGCGTTTCTAAAGGTGATGCGCTAAAGGCCGTGGCAGAATCAATTGGCTTAACACTAGAGAACACCATCGCATTTGGTGACGGCATGAATGACGTAGAAATGCTATCAATGGCGGGTAAAGGTTTAGTCATGGGCACCTCTCACGAGAAAGTGATGAAAGCACTACCAAACAATGAAGTGATCGGCAGCAACGCCGACGATGCGGTTGCGCACTACCTGCAAGATCATCTGCTATAACCTGTATTGGCTATCAACAGCAGGTTATTGGCAAAATCACAAAGGGCTGCACTATGCAGCCCTTTCTTTTATCGCTGACTTGGCAACTTCTCTTTGCCGAGAATGGCCTCCCACTCTTGCTCACTCACCGCCATGATCGACAAGCGATTGCCGCGTTTCACTAGTGGCATATTTTCTAGCTCTGGCACCGCCTTCATTACCGACAGCGGAATCAAACGCTCAGTCTTACGTACAAACTCGATATCCACCATCATCCAACGTGGATTTTCTGGGTCGGATGTCGGATCGTAGTAATCGCTTTCTAGGTCAAACTGGAAATGATCGGGATACGCTTCACGGGTCACTTTGGCAATGCCAGCCACACCTACGTTCTTACAAGAGGAATGGTAAATCAGCACCAAGTCGCCCAATTTAACTTGGTCACGCATCATGTTACGCGCCTGATAATTACGAACGCCCTCCCAACATGAAACCTTTTGGGTTCGAAGCGTGTCAATAGAAAAGGTATCTGGTTCTGTTTTAAATAACCAATATGCCATAATGCGATCCGATGCAGATTGTAATGAGGAAGATATAACATGAAGGCTTTGAAAAACCCAGTGGCACTCGCCACAGTGCTGGCCCTACAAGCGTGTAGCGTGCAACCGCCACAGTCCGATGCAGGCACGCCAACCACGCTAGCTGCGTCCTTGGATAAGCCAGAAACCATCTTACCTCAAACCTTTATGCTACGTGGTGAAGTGGTAATTGGACACGAAAGCCAATACATCACCCCTTGCGGTAGCGATAAACAGTACTGGCTGCAACTGTCGCCACAACAAATACAACGTGCAGTGGCCATCACCAACGAACCTTATCAAATCATGTATGGTGAAGTCATTGGTCACCTCAACCCACCTGGCGCCGACGGTTTTTCTGCAGATTTCGATGCTAACGTTGTGGTTGAGCAGGTGAACTTCCTTACGACAGAAAATCCGCATCGCTGCAAGCAAACCAGCAAACCCACTCGCGTATTTGGCAATGAACCATCATGGGCAGCAACCTTTGAAGGTAATGCGCTTAAATTCCAGCGACTTGGAAAATCTAACCAAACGTTAGACATCAACAGCAGTAAGCTGCAACCTCGCCAACGAGCTTACCAACTCAATGACGGCGAACTACGTATGACCGAGAACTTGTGTTCTGACACCATGAGTAACTCACTCTATGGCTGGCAAGCAACGCTGGAACACGACGATAAGACCTACCAAGGTTGTGGTATGGCAGCCAACGTAGATTCGACCTTGGAGTGGGTGAACACTTACGTGGCGACGTCAACTCAATCACAAGGCTTTGAAGTGCAGATGACACTGAACAGCGACCACAGTGCGATAACCAAATACAGTTACTCTGACGGACAGCCACCTTTAGTGGAACGCGGTTACTGGCAACAACTGAGTCCATCACAAGTACAAGTCGTGATGACTCACCACCAGCAACAGCGCTTAATGACCGAGCGCCTGTTTACTCGCGAAGGCAACCAGCTGAAAGCAGTAAAAGAGAAAGTTGGTAATCTGGTTTACCCAATCGCCGATGGCGGACTTGTGCTTTACCCAGCAACAGTACACAACTCAGGCACTGAACAACCAGCCACGGATCGCAGCAACGATCCGATTGGTGCAGCTGATGTTCCTTCCAGTGCGGACTTCAACTCAAAAGTGGATGCCACCGTACGCCATTACTTTTTCATTAACCAAACCAGCCCAAGCAACAACCAATACCGCTGGCTGACTTACGATCTAAATGGCGATGGTAATGAAGAGCTGCTAGTCCAACTAGATTGGTGCGGTTCTGGCGGTTGCACCCTGCTCGTGTTCGAAAACCACGAGAATGAGTGGCGTTTCAACAGCCGTATGACGCTAGTGCAAAGCCCAATCATGCTGGGTCAACAAACCTCACACGGTTGGCGTGATCTGATTTTTAATGTCAGCGGTGGTGGTGCAACGCCGGGTCAACACGTGATGCAATACACGGGCGTAAGCTACCCAATCAACCCAAGCTTGGCGCCAACAGCGAGCAAAGAGCAAGTCAGCGGTGTGCGTCTGTTCTCGGATGGCATCAGCCCTGTTCGTGAAGGAGTACGCTTATAATGGTGCAGCCTTGTCCACATTGCGGTTTTCAATTCAACTGCATTTGTTCACTGCTGCCTAAACTCCGTAGTGAACACGCATTAATGCTGTTGATGCATCCAAATGAACTAACGCGGGACACCAACACAGGCAAGCTGATCGCACAATGCCAATTGAATGTGACCCAAGCGGTTTGGGATCGCAAAGCACCACCAGCAGAGTTACTGGAAACGCTTGCAGAACCAAGCCTATTGCCAGTGCTGCTCTTTCCCAGTGAGGAAAGCCTGACCTTAGCGCAAGTTAAACAGCAAAGTGATAAGCAAAACAGAAAGCCGCTGTACATCATCCTGGATGCAACATGGCAAGAAGCGCGTAAGATGCTCAATAAAAGTCGTTGGTTAGAAGATGTGGCAATGATGAGCTTAGCCACTCAAACAGATTCCCAATACCAACTACGTCGCAACCAACAAGAAGGCAACCTGTGCACTTTTGAAGTCGCAGCTCAATTGCTGGGGCAACTAGGAGAAAAGCAAAACCAGCAACAGATGTTGGACTTCTTCAAGCACTACCTGCCCGTCTTCCAAGCTGAGAAAAGTGGTCACACTCTAAAAACTTAAGACGATGAGAAAACAAAAAACGCAGCACTGGCTGCGTTTTTTATTCGATACCGTTTCACGTGGAACAATGACTAGTTCAGTAACTCAGGCAACGAAAGTAATTGATGAATTTCAACATCCGGCAACACACGTCCATTGGTGTGCGTCATGACAGAGCGCGCTTTATCATTAAACCAACAAGCTGAGAATCCAGCACGTTTGGCTCCTTGGATATCTGTCAACAAGTGGTCGCCCACATGCAAAATATTTTCTGCGGGCAAATCGAGACACTGCTGCGCTTTGGTAAAGAGATCGGACGCAGGTTTAGCCTGTCCATCAGGGCCGGCTTTCAATACCGATTGGAAGAACGGCGCAAGCCCCACACGATCCAAATCGACATTACCATTCGTGATCGCGACCAACGGTACCTTATCACTAAGCTCAGCCAGTACATCCAAGCTTTGTTGAGGTACTTTAAACTGGCTACGCCAATCCAACGCGACATCGACACCGGCTTGGGCCGCCATTTGCGCCTCATCATCATGGTAACCTACTTGCAAAAAGCCATGCTTAAGCTGAACAAAACGCCAAAGCGTCACATCACTTTTAAGTTCCGGCTGCTGCTGTGCTACACGCTTTTTCAACGTCAACCAATCGGCTTTATCCATCTGCGCCACCGCAGGGTGGGTTTGCTTAAGCCAGGCCAACAGCTCTTGCTCCATGCGCACTATCACTGGGTAGTTATCATAGAGAGTGTCGTCAAGGTCAAAGGTCATCGCCTTTACTGGCGCAATACGGCGGTAGAATTTCATCAGCGTCCCTCGTTTCCGCTCTTCTTACGTGCACGAGGATGAGCCTGATCATAAGCTTGTGCTAAATGCTGGAAATCCAAATGCGTATAGATTTGAGTGGTCGAAATATTTTCATGCCCCAGCAATTCTTGCACCGCACGTAAGTTGTTGCTTGATTCCAGCATATGCGTCGCAAATGAGTGACGCAATTTATGCGGGCTAATATGACTCGCCACTGATTGTTTTTTCCCCCACTCTGCCATGCGCTTTTGTACACTACGATGAGAAATGCGCGTCCCCAATTTTGAAACAAATAACGCGGGTTCGCCTGCTGCGGCTAGATCACCACGTACTTTCAGCCACTTGGTAACCCATTCCGTTGCCATACCTGAAAACGGCACTTTGCGCTCTTTGTCGCCTTTACCAATGACTCGGAGTTCACCACTACGCAATTGCACATCTCGTACATCGACGCCGACCAATTCAGCCAAGCGTAAACCGGCACCATACATCAGCTCCATCATCGCACGATCGCGAATCGACAGTGGATCCTCTTCGTTCACTTCCAATAACTGATTGACTTCATCGACATCGAGATTTTTCGGTAGCGGACGCTTTTTACGCGGAGCAGAAACGCCTTTGGCTGGGTTCGCAGACAGGTCGCCACGTAAGATAAGAAAATCAAAAAAACTGCGCAGAGAGGATAAACGTGTCGCCAAACTACTGGCTTTCATGCCTTCTCGCATGCCTTTACCAGCGAGCTGGCGTACCCAGCCCGCATCGACCTGGGACCACTCTTTCAATCCCATTTCAGTCAGGTGCTGAGCCATGGTTTCTAGCTGCTGCTTATAATTACGTTGGGTATGCAGACTCAGCCCCTTTTCGCTTCGCAAGAATTCGTAGAAACGTTCAAGAGGCTTTTGAAGACTATTTGGCAGAGGAATGCTGGGAGTTGTTGTCATGATGACTTTTCCATACCAATGTTTGAGCGAGATGTGCCACCACTAATGATAGGTGACGCAAAAACAAGGTATCCATATCTGGTTGGAAATGGCCGCCCTCTTCACTAGAAAACGCCAACACGCCAAGCGGCTGTATTTTTACCAGCGGCAATACCACATAGGAACCCATTTCTGGAACATCCATATCCCCAAACAAAGCTTCACGATCCACTTTACGTAAACGGCCTAAATACGCCTCTTTTCCATTTAAGTGATTGGTTGCAAAGCGCTGATAGTCTTCCTTACTCAGTTGAGTTTCAGCATCACACTGGCTCAACAGCCGAACATAAGCCTTCAAACCGAGCTCTTTGGCTTTGTGTTCAATGGCGTGAATGACTTGCTTAAAGTCACTGCACTTTAGGATTTGCCCTTGCAGATCCATAAATTCGTAAAAAGTGCGATCGTTGTTCGCCGCCAAAGACATCAATGTGGTGATCTCTTCTTCCAACTCTTCTATACGTTGACGCTGACGGTTCATTTGAATATGCACCAAAGAGACCGTACCTAAATCCGCATGAGGGAAAGATAGGCGGTCGACTAATGCTAGGCGTTGCACAAAGAAATCCGGATGATCCTTCAAATACTCTGCAACGACTTCCGCCGTCAATACATCCGCTTCGACTTCAGATAATGGTTTTTTCTTTTGTTCTACTAGCACGACAACTGACCATCAAATACGTGAGTTGCAGGACCGGTCATGAATAACGGTTGCCCTGGACCTTGCCAAGAAATACGCAAATCACCGCCCGGAAGTGACACTTTTACATTTTCGTCCAGTAAACCTTGCAGAATACCGACCGCTACTGCACCACAAGCACCGCTACCACAAGCTTGCGTTTCGCCCGCACCACGTTCATAAACACGTAGACGGATATGATTGCGATTCACCACTTGCATAAAGCCTGCGTTCACACGCTCAGGGAAACGTTCGTGTGATTCAAGCAATGGCCCAAGCTTTTCTACTTCTGCGCTATCCACATCATCTACAACAGTAACGACATGCGGATTCCCCATGCTAACCGCCCCACAGAACAGAGTTTTCTCACCAACACGCATGATGTAGGTTTTCTCTTTCTGCTTCGCTTTGAAAGGAATCTTATTCGGTTCGAACTCCGGAACGCCCATGTTGACAGTCACTTCACCATCGTCTTCTACATCAAGAATCATCTTGCCTTTCTTGGTGCTAACGCTAATGCTGTACTTGTTAGTCAAACCTTTTAAACGTACAAAACGAGCAAAACAGCGTGCGCCATTACCACACTGCTCCACCTCACTGCCATCCGCATTAAAAATGCGGTAATGGAAGTCGCTTTCTGGATCATAGGGCGCTTCAACGACAAGCAACTGGTCAAAGCCAACGCCCGTATGACGATCCGCCAAGCGACGGATCAAATCTTGCGAGAAAAATACGTTCTGGGTAATACAGTCGACGACCATAAAATCGTTACCCAAACCGTGCATTTTAGAAAAGTGGAAATGCATTTGTTGTGTGTTACTCCGGTAGAATCTGTTCCAGCTGCCACAAACTGGTCAGCTCCTCACGCTGGCGAACAAGGTGGCTTTGGTTACCATCCACCATCACTTCCGCCGCTCGGGTACGAGTATTGTAGTTCGAAGACATAACAAAACCATAGGCGCCTGCAGAGCGAACCGCGAGTAGATCACCTTCTTGCAGAACTAGTGCTCGATCTTTGCCCAAGAAATCGCCCGTTTCACAGATAGGACCGACTAAGTCGTAGGTCTGTGCTTCACCTTCACGCGGTGAAACTGGGACGATATCTTGCCATGCTTGGTATAGCGCAGGACGCATTAAATCGTTCATTGCCGCATCGATGATGGCAAAGTTCTTGTGCTCGGTGTGTTTTAGGAATTCCACACGTGTTAGCAAGATACCTGCGTTAGCTGCAATCGCACGACCTGGTTCGAAAATCAGTTCGAGATCTTGGTGATTCTCAAGACGACCTAGCAGCGCTTTCGCATAATCAGAAGGCTGTGGTGGCAATTCATCACGATATACCACGCCTAGACCACCACCGACGTCTAGATGACGAATGTTGATGCCTTGCGCTTTCAAGTCATCAATCAGTGCTAATAGACGGTCAGTGGCGTCGATGAAAGGTTCAATTTCAGTCAGCTGAGAACCAATATGGCAGTCGATGCCTTGCACGTTTAAGTTTGGCAGACTCTGAGCAAATTGATATACAGCTGGCGCACGGTCAAACGCGATACCAAATTTGTTATCACGTAGACCAGTCGAAATGTAAGGGTGTGTTTTTGCGTCTACGTCAGGGTTAATTCGTAGAGAAATCGGTGCAACCACACCTAGCTCGCCTGCAACTTTATTCAAGCGCTCTAGCTCAGGTTCTGATTCCACATTGAAGCACTTTATACCCAACTCTAGTGCGCGTTTCATTTCTACTGAGGTTTTACCGACACCAGAGAACACCACCTTCTTCGCATCACCGCCAGCGGTGATCACACGCTCTAGTTCACCACCTGATACGATATCAAAGCCTGAGCCCAAACGAGCCAGTGCATTCAGTACACCTAAGTTTGAGTTTGCTTTTACTGCGTAACAAACAAGGTGAGGGTGTTGACCCACTGCACTATCAAATGCTTTCCAATGACGCTCAAGCGTCGCGCGTGAGTATACATAAAGAGGAGTGCCATGTTGCTCAGCAAGAGCTTGAAGAGGAACATCTTCAGCCCAAAGCTGGCCATCATCCTGATAGTTGAAGTAATCCAAAATTCGCTTCCCTTATTTAATTCGGCTGATTATTGTGACTGCTCGCTTTGCTGAGCATCATCTGGGATGTAAAGTGAACCTGATTGTCCGCAACCAGCAAGTGTCGCTGCAACCATCACAAACAACACCGTAAGTAGTTTTTTCATTTTGCATATCGTGATTATTGAATCAATGCCCCCTATAATCGCACCACACTCAAGAAAAGCAATAGGATAGACGGATGAACGATACTGAATTTCATCAACTGGTGGACACACAGATGCAAATCATCGAAGAATCCATCGATGATTCAGGCGCAGACATTGATTACGAGGTGTCTGGTAACGTAATGACATTAGAATTTGAAGACCGCAGCCAAATCATCATTAACCGCCAAGAGCCAATGCATGAAATTTGGTTAGCATCAAAGTCTGGAGGTTTCCATTTCAAGTTGGTTGACGATAAATGGATCTGCTCCAAAACAGGCATGGAGCTGTTTGAAATGGTGAAACAGGAGTGTGAAAAGCACGCTGACGAAGAAATCGACTGGGTATAAGTCAAATCGGTCATCACCAAACTAAAAAAGAGCACCTCTGTGCTCTTTTTTGTCTTCATCTCTATACATTAACCGCTTTCATAGGTCGCGTTGGGGTACTGCCATCATTGCGGTAAGGAATGATATAGGCGTTACCCTCTTCAGGATGAATAATCTGGTAGTACTGCGGCAAGTTAAAGTTTATACACTTCGACGCCACTCGACTATCGTCCTTCACTGAAGTATAGAAGCTGTTCACTGATGCAATCATCTCATCTTTTGAGCCGCTAAACTGGTGATAAACTTCAACTTGGTTCGACTCATCCAGAACATAAATGTTGAAGCCATCATCAGTATCTTCAAAGAAAAACTGCACCAAAGCCTCACTGGCAAATCCATCCACGACTTCTGGTAATTGATACTCTTGCTCACGATCCAGCATCAACAACGGAGAACCTTTCAGTTTGTTAGTTGAAATACTACGGTAAAAGTCGACGGAATTCTCTAACTTTTGAACCGATACACCACGACGCTCAAAGAATAAGCCGTATGTTTGATTGCCAAGGCGCATCGCTTTAAAACGACGGCGCTTCTCTTGCTCAACCGGCTTCAAACGTAAGTCAATGCACTCAGCCAGCAACTGGTAAACCATATTGCGCATCACACCGCGCATGTTTTTCGCATAGCAGAATACGTCCACCGACTCTGGAGGAATCGCATCTTGATGCATCTTGCCTAAAATGGTTTTAAGCGCATCCAACATCGCGGTACCGCCCTTGAAGTGCAATGTACGCACTTCGTGCCATGAGTTTCGGTAAACCAAATCGACACTGCCGACAAGGTTAATTTGCTCAGGACCAAAGCTGAAAATATCAGTATTCTTCACATCCACCTTAAGTGAGCGACCAGACAGCTCTGCGGTTGGATCATTTTCAAAGTTGATAAACATCGCCAGCTGGCTAATTTCACATGGGCTAGCCAATGCTTGCATCGTCGGACGACGTTTACGCAGCGAGAAAGTATTACGTAAGTCACTCACCATTTGGTAGAACTTATCGATATCGATCTGAGCTTCACGTACAACCGCATGTAGGCGGGTCGATTCGGTAATCAAACCATTGAAGAATGCCCATGAAACTAACTTACTGAGGTACTCGTGATGCTCAAGACTCGGCTGACCAAGGATGCGATGCGCAATTAGTGGTTGCTTGTACAAATACCAACCCGACTTATTCATCCCGCCTTCTTTCACTTCAATGAAACTCAAGTCTGGTTCGTGCAAGTCTGGTGAAATTTGTGGGTTCAGCAGAGTCACTTTGCCCGGCAACACTTCAAATGCAGCATACAACTTGCGAGCCAGAATGCTAATATCCTGCGGACTAATTGCGGAAGTAATGTTATTGCGGCGTGCAAACTGAATCAGATTGCGATAACTCTGCATCAGGGCATCGAGCAGCGCATGGTGCACTACCTTCACCTGTTCAACCTTCCAGTTACGGCGATCATCCAACTCAGCAATCACCGCTTCATCCCAGTTCCACTTGGTGATCATGTCGCTTAATGCCTCACGACGCCAAGCTACCGAGCCCACATCAGGTTCTCGGGAAAGCTTCTCATGAGTTTTAAGGTAAAAACAGCGACGAGCTAAGTCCAGACGAGAGTCATCTTGAACTCGCTCTAAATAACGCGTTACCTTCTCAAGCATCAAGTAATACGCGTCCATGCCGTACAAATCTGGCTCATGAGCAAAGAAACGACGCTTGGTATCAATACTTAGAAGTTGCGTATTCGGGTATTCCCACGAGTAAGCTTCAAGCAAAATGGCCTTCAGCACCGATTTGTAGGGTGAATCGATACTTTTGTACAGCTGCCATAAATTCGAGCCAAAATATTCTTCGGCTGGAATACGATTCAGCTGACCAAAGTTGATCCACTCATCACAGTTGATATAGCCATCATTACAAAGCTGTGCAACGTACTCGTCGTAACACTCTTCCATTTCAGGCGGCACAATTTGCCACAACAAACGCTGTCCCGCGAGGCGTACGGCTGAACGATAGAACTCATCTAGCAATAGTAAGTGCTGAGAAGATCCACAGTTATCACCAGTCATCTCTTCAGATTGATTACTACGAAAACGCTCTTCATCCATCAGGAAGAAGTTTGCTTCGACACCTTGGCTTTGCGCCCAATCGGTGATCAACAAGCACTTGTTGGTTAGCTGTTCCCGTTCACCGCTGTCCATCTCTGGCGAAACACATACCCAAATATCCAAATCACTTGATGTGCTTTGGCCAATTGATGAAGTACTGCCCATGGTATATAGCCCAAGAATCGCTGGGGTATCTGCGGTTTCCAACGCTTGGCCGATGGTCAGTTGAGTATCATCAAGGAATTGCTGTTGGAGTTCATTGAGCTCAAACCCATACACACCATAAGGTACGTCAACATCATAGTAACCAGGAATAACAGGATGGTTATAGTTCAACAAGGCAGGAATCAAGTGGAATACTTGCTGGCTTTGCGAATCCATAAGCGCCAGCGCACGTTCAATACGCTGCTGGTTCAAGTTATCTAATCGCTGAATAAGTTTTTGGGTGTAAGCCTGCAAGGGAAATTCCTTGGTTGAACAATCACGAAAATTTGCTGATGTTTTAAGCCAAAATGACCTAAAAGCGTGATCAATTTAACACTTTCGTCAGGATTGGTAAAGATTCCCTCTCGCAAATAGTTGTGGTCCGAAAACCCTACTCTGCTCGCAAAATTGATAGCGCAGTAGTGTCGCTTGTATTCCCCCTCAACGAATACTAGTCCTTAGCCTAAATGAGAATCCAATCACACAATTTCCATAACGTCATGTCATTCCAACCACGACGCCATGAGATATCTAACTAACATTAAGACTTTCACGCCGAGAATGGTAGGATAAACAAATACCAAAACAGCATTGAGAAGACCATGACACAATCTACGCCAATTCGCATTGCCACTCGAAAAAGCCCGCTTGCTCTATGGCAAGCTTACTACGTAAAAGATGCCCTTCAGGCCGCTCATCCAGGCCTTGAAGTTGAGCTAGTGACCATGGTGACCAAAGGCGACATCATTTTGGATACCCCACTAGCCAAAGTGGGCGGAAAAGGTCTCTTCGTAAAAGAACTGGAAGTCGCAATGTTAGAAGGCCGTGCTGACCTTGCCGTGCACTCAATGAAAGATGTGCCTGTTGATTTCCCGGAAGGACTTGGCTTAGTGACGATTTGCGAACGCGAAGACCCACGTGATGCTTTCGTGTCGAACACTTACAGCAATATTGATGAATTACCTCAAGGTGCGGTTGTCGGTACTTGTAGTCTACGCCGTCAATGTCAGTTGAAAGAATACCGCCCCGATCTTGTGATCAAAGAGCTGCGCGGCAACGTCGGTACGCGTCTAGGCAAACTGGATGCAGGCGAGTACGACGCAATTATTCTTGCAGCAGCGGGGCTAAAACGTCTGGAACTTGAAGAGCGCATCCGTAGCTTTATCGAGCCAGAACAGTCACTGCCAGCTGTAGGCCAAGGCGCGGTAGGCATTGAGTGCCGCGTTGATGATGAGCGCTTACTCAAACTGCTTGAGCCATTAAACCATCAAGACACCGCTGACCGTGTACGATGTGAACGCGCAATGAACCTAACGCTAGAAGGTGGCTGTCAAGTGCCAATCGGCAGTTACTCACTGCTAGACGGTGATCACATTTGGTTACGCGCCCTTGTAGGTGAACCCGATGGCAGCTTAATTGTTCGTGGTGAAGTACGTGGCCACCGAAAAGATGCAGAAACATTGGGGGTTCAGCTTGCCAACGAACTGTTAGACAATGGCGCACGTGACATTCTAACTAAACTGTACGCAGACCACGAATAGCCATGGCTGTATTGGTCACTCGGCCGGGAGAGCAAGGCAGCGCGCTTTGCTCTCTGCTCGAAAGGCACGGCATCTTGGCTCTTCATCACCCATTGATCGACATTATCGCCGATCTCAACGAACCATACCTCTCCAAGCACATCAAACAGGCCAAAATCATCATCGCAGTTAGCCAACATGCGGTGCAATGTGCAGAGCAAATCTTAGTAAACAGCAATAATTCATGGCCAAAGCAGGCTATATACCTTGCCGTTGGTCAAAAAACCGCACACTATTTAAGCAAATATACCCAACAGAAAGTACACTATCCACAAGTCAGCGATAGTGAGCACTTGTTGCAACTGCCAGCATTACACGATGTAGAGAAACAAACAGTATTGATTCTTCGTGGAAACGGTGGAAGAGAGCTGATAAAAGACGCATTGGTACAGCGCGGGGCAAAAGTTCACTATAGTGAGACCTATAAGAGAGAATTTATCCCATTCGATCCAGTAAGCTGTGTCTCGCTATGGAAAAAACAACAAATTGACCAGATCATCGTCACCAGTGGTGAACAACTGGATTACTTATGCAGTCAATTGACCTCAGAACAATTGGCTTGGCTTAATCAACAAGAGTTGTATATCCCCAGTCAGCGAATCGCTGATATCGCAATTCAAAGGGGCTTCACTCGGGTCAGGTGCACAGGAAGCGCATCCAACCAAAAATTACTGGCTGCTCTCCAGCCCTAGCTACACAGGATATAGGCATGACAAGTAAAAATAACGACCAAAAGAATAACGATAAAAACCTTTCCGCAGAAATCACATCGGCACCGCCAGCTGAAAAAGATACACCTAAACAGAAATCTGAACCGAAAAAGGCAGAATCGACGCCTGCTCAACCAAGCAAACCAACAGAGCCAAACAAAGCTGAATTTGAAGATAAGCAAGGCAAACGCGGCGTAAAACTGGGGACCGTTGCTATCATCTTATCGCTAATTTTTGGTGGTGGTCTCACCTACAAAATGCTTGAGCAGCAATCCGAATACCAAACTCAGATCGCTCAACTGCAAAGCCAACTAAAACAGGCTCAAACAACAATGAAACAAGAGCTAAGCCAGGTTAAGCAAGAGACCATCGAGAAAGCGACCACGGTTACCCACAAAGTAGAAGTGGTTCTAGGTCAACAACAAAAGAGCATTGAAAGCCTACAACTGGCAATAGCAGATGTGGAAGGTCGTCGTCCAAACGACTGGCTGCTAGCTGAAGCGGACTACCTAGTAAAACTGGCAGGTCGTAAGTTATTCTTAGAACACGACGTAGAAAGCGCAACCCAACTGATGGAAAGCGCAGACCAACGTATCGCAGCACTAAACGATCCAAGCTTAGTCGGTCTACGTAAAGCAATGGCAAACGACATAACAAAACTTCGTACAGTGCCACTAATTGACCGTGATGGTTTGGTCCTTCGCTTAACCGCACTTCAGCAGCAAGTAGATAAACTGCCTCTCGCCAACGCATTGCTTCCGGAAGCGGCAGCAATAGAGAAGAAGCAAGTATCAGATGACATTGCCAACTGGCAAAATAACCTGATGACGTCACTAAAAGACTTCTCAGATAACTTCATTACCTTCCGTACTCGCGATGGTAATGTGATTCCATTACTTTCTCCACAACAGCACTTCTACCTAAAAGAGAACATCAAGGCGAAGCTTGAGACGGCAATCAAAGCGGTTTACCAAGAGCAAGGTGAGATCTACATAACATCATTAGAAACAGCCGAAGAATGGACAAAAGCGTTCTTCAATCAAGATGATAAGTCGGTAAAAGAGTTCATCAATACACTTAATCAACTGAGCAAAATAGACATTCAAGTTGAATACCCTGCGAAACTAGAGAGCCAAAATCAGCTCTCTGATGTGATTCGTGAGCGTCTTCGTCGCGATGTAACTACCATGACAGGTAAGGAGGATAAGTAATGGTTCGTCTTATTTTCCTATTTGTTATTCTCGGTGTTGGCCTATTTGTCGGCACCCAGTTTTCTGGTCAACAAGGCTATGTACTAATTTCAATCGCGAACAAAACCATTGAAATGAGCGTGACTACACTGGTTATTTTCGTGATTGCTACGCTTGCTGCACTATTCTTCCTCGAATACTTGGTGAAAAAGCTTGTCTACGCCAGCTCTAACACGTGGAACTACTTCAGTGTACGTAAAATGCGTCGCTCTCGCCGCTACACCAATGAAGGTATTATCAAACTACTTGAAGGTGATTGGAAAGGCGCTGAGAAGAAAGTGACACGCTGGGCAAACCACCACGATATGCCTCTACTGTGCTATCTAGTTGCTTCAGAAGCAGCGCAAGGTCAAGGTGATAAAGTGAAGCGCGATCAGTACCTAGCACTCGCAAGCCAGCAAGAGAACGCACATTTGGCAGTAGAGTTGACTCGTGCAAAACAGTTCATTCGTGATAACGAGTTCGAATCTGCTTTCGATACGTTGCAAGCACTAAAAGATCAGTATGCAAATAACTTCATTGTACTTAACCTGCTAAAAAGTACTTACATACAACTAAAGCTATGGCAACCGCTGATCGATCTGATGCCTCAGCTAACCAAAGCCAAGTTGGTCACTGAAGAAGAACAAGCAGAACTGATTCAGAAAGCACAATGTGGCTTACTACACGAAGTGGCTCAGCAACAAGGCAGCGAAGGTCTTATTTCGCACTGGAACGGCCTGGCACGCAAAGTAAAACAAGATGTTCATCTTATCGCTTGTTTTACTCGTGAGCTTATTTCTCGTAAAGCCGACACTGAAGCTTTCACCGTTATCAAAGAAGCACTGAAGAAACATCCAACACCAGAACTGTATCAACTACTACCAGCGTTGAACTTACCAGATACTCACCCAGTCATGGCCTTCCTTGAAGGTGTACTAAAAAAAGAGTCGGACAATGCAGCGGCACACAGTGCACTGGCCCACCTCTTTTTCCGCCAAGAGAAGTGGCCAGAGGCACAACAGCACTTCGAAGTCGCGCTAAAGCTTCGCTCAAACGTTTCTGACTACGCTTTCCTAGCAGATACACTAGAGAAGCAGAACCTAACCAAAGCAGCACATGAAGTCTCTCGTAAAGCTCTAGCGCTAGTTCAAAGCAACTAAACGACTAAAAGGTTTAAAGCCGACAGAAAACTGTCGGCTTTTTTGTATCCTGCAATTCCCCAACATCCCTCCAACTTGTAGCTCTGCTAAGCATAGGTAATAGCGGTTACTCCTCTATTACCTACACATCACGAAGTAAGCTGTCTCAATAGAAGTAGCTTTCCAGTAATCGAGAGCAGCACAAAGCGCTTTAATCGCATTGTTCAAGGCGGTATTCCAACACCTATCTTGTTGAGAAGAACTCTGCCTGTGGAAGAGAGCTAGCTTGGCGCCAGGTAGAAAGAATAGTATGAGTACATCAGTATTCAGATATCTAATCAACTCAACCGAGCATCCTACCTCACTAAGCAGTGATAAGCTCTAAGAAGCGATGGTGTCTATTTAAATACAGTTGAAAGCAAGCAGCACAGTAATGAGAACTTCCGCAGACAAGAACAGTTGGAATGAACTTATATGAAAATTGAGATGATTGGATTCGAAGGCTTTCAATAACGGTCTAATCTGGAAGCTTCTGTCGCATAGGCGATTAGGGACTTGGACGCAAAACCACAGCCAGTTTATAAGCGTCAGAAACGACGAAAGCCCGTTGATTTCTCAACGGGCTTTCTATGTAGTGGCGGAGAGATAGGGATTTGAACCCTAGGTAC
>NZ_JBNFXP010000024.1:0-58630 GCF_052877535.1 Vibrio sp. PNB23_22_6
AGTGGCCAAAGGGAGCAGACTGTAAATCTGCCGGCTCCGCCTTCGATGGTTCGAATCCGTCCCCCTCCACCATATTGAAAAGCCAGCTCATTGAGCTGGCTTTTTTCGTTCTATTACACACAAAACAGACTAACGCTTAGCGCTCGTCTTTGCTTTTTTCTAAATGATCAGCGTATTGCTTCTCTACCCATTTGGGAAAATGCATGCCTGCCTTCTTAAACAACATGTAATCTAATAACACGAGCAGCAAAAGACCTAATATCGTTCCCATCGAGTTACCCCTGACTTGTATTCATTAATACATCAACAACCATTAAAAGCCAAAGCACAAGAATAGATTGGCTGATAGCTACAGAACCAATACTGCATTGAGTTACGCTAAGTGAATAATCGACAATAATCGATTGATGCTCTTAAACTATTAGCGCTCTTTGATACTCCACCTAAGAACACAACCCAGAACATACTTAGCTTCAGATTCCAGACATAAAAAATCCCGCTTAGAAACGGGATTTTATTAAAACGAAATCGAATGTTTGGCGATTAACCTTGAATACCAACGATCAACCAAGGTGCATTTGGCACAGTTAGATCACGCTCAAGATGCCAGATATCTTTGATATCTTCTTCGATATTTTCAGCAGCATCACGGTAGCGACCGCTGAACTGTAGGCTAAGCTGTGCTTTATTCGCATCGTAATCCGCACGAACAATCTCCGCATCAACGTACATCACATCTGTATGTTGCTCGCCTTCTAGCTTCGCGCGCTCTGCCTTCAGGTCTTCAAATAAGCTCTGAGAAACATACTCTTCAATCGTGTCTAGTTGATTGTGATTCCAAGCACCTTGCAGGATTCGGTAGTGTTCACGAGAACCATTAATGAATGCTGCTTGGTCAAAGCCCGGAGGGTAGTTATGTGGGATATCCGCTTGATTGCCGAAACCACCAAAGCCACCTGTGTTTGTATTTGGCTGCTGTTCAAAGTTCTGCATGTTTGGTTGTTCGAACTTAGAGTGATTACCACCAAATGCAGGCTGCTGACGATGCTGGTTCATACTGCCCTGCTTAGCTCCAAGCAGACCTCGCATTAGCTTGAAGATGACAAAAGCAATCAAACCAATGATTAAGATATCCATAAACTGGATGCCTTCGAACGAACCACCAAAGAATGCGGCTAGTAACCCACCGGCAAGAAGACCACCAAGTAAACCTCCCATCAAGCCTTTCTTGCTTGAAGACTTAGTCGTTTGCTCTTTACCGATCGTATTTGTATTTTGCTGCTGCTGTTTTGGCGCAGGCGCGGTTTTATAACTCTTACCGAAAGATTTACCACCACCAAACTTCTTCGCTTCCGCGATAGGCGTTACAGCAACAGTAAACATCAGTAGGGCGACAATCGAAAATAAACGTTTCATCGTTATCCTTAAAATTGACGATAAGTACTTAATCATGCTGCGGACTGTGCGACGAACAAGCATCTAATGTCAGTAGCACGCTAAATATGAGATATGACCATCATACTCCGTCACATTCAACAATGAAACACTCCACAATAGAAGACATGTATCAGAATATTGCCAAACTTATAGGCTTATGACTTCTTTGTCTTATTGACGCATATTCACGAGCTGACTATCATATTGAACATTGTTCAATATGTGGTTTGGGACTATGGCGCGCAGAAACGATCATACTCGGGAAGAGTTAGTGAATTTGGCCTTAATGACGGTCAAGCACTTTTTAGATGAAAATTCTTACCACGAACTCAGTCTTCGTAAGATTGCAAATATGATCGGTTACGTGCCTAGCACATTGGTCAACATTTTTGGAAACTACAATTTACTGTTGTTACACGTTGTAGCACAAACACTGGACGAGCTACAGCAAGAAGCGCTAAAAGCAACTCACAATTGTGAAGATCCCCATCAAGCCTTGTTTGAACTAGCCTACTGCTATCACGACTTCGCAAAACAGCACCCTAACCGTTGGCAGCTTGTGTTTGAGCACAACATGAACGGTGCTGAATTACCAGAGTGGCACGCTAAACGTATTGATGGCATGACATCTATGTTGGAATCATTACTTGCTCAAATTTCCCCTCATCGAACAGAATCCGAAGTACTACAAGCGAGTCGTGTTTTATGGTCAGGCGTGCATGGTATTACTCTTCTTAGCGTCGATGATAAGTTTTTCTCGAGTGAACCTATTGATGGTAAACAGCTGATTAATAACCTGCTCTCTAACTATCTCGTCAACTGGTAATAAAGGGATTATTCATGCCATCTGACAGTCAGCCATCTCTACTTACTCAAAGAAAGTTCTTTCCCTACTTTGTGACCCAGTTTTTGGGGGCTTTCAATGACAATATTTTCAAGAATGTGCTGTTGCTGTTTGTGGCCTTTGCTGGTTCGAGCGCCTTACCTATATCAAGCAATCTATTCATCAACTTAGCCGCTGGCTTATTCATTCTGCCCTTCTTTTTGTTTTCTGCATCAGCAGGTGTTCTGGCCGACAAATACGAAAAATCATGGTTTATCCGTAACGTAAAGCTGTGCGAAATCGGCATCATGCTGCTCGGTGCGATAGGCTTTATTACCGAAAGCTACGGTATCTTGCTGCTATTATTATTCCTCATGGGAACTCAGTCCGCTTTCTTTGGCCCGGTTAAATACGCACTTTTACCTCAGCAACTCAACGAAAAAGAGCTTATTCCAGGTAACGCACTCGTAGAAGCCGGAACCTTCATCGCCATTCTCATTGGTACTATTGGTGCAGGGCTGATTGCCTCTGCAGACAACGCAAAATACTTAGCCGCGTTCTGCGTGGTTATCTTCGCTTTGCTTGGCTATTTATCCAGTCGGTTTATTCCGTTCGCGGCTTCAAGCGCTCCGAACATTCAATTCCGCTGGCAACCTTATAAACAAACCAAGCACACACTTTCGATTGCTAAATCTGATCGTATCGTATTTGAGTGTATTATGGCCATTAGTTGGTTCTGGTTCTTAGGTGCTGCGTACTTAACTCAATTTCCAAACTTTACCAAAGAATATTTGAACGGCACTGAAAGTGCCGTTTCCTTCTTACTGGCTCTATTTTCCATTGGGATTGCATTAGGCTCGTTAGCGTGTAACTGGTTTTCCAACCACCGTATCGAAATAGGGATCGTACCCATTGGTGCGCTTGGTATCACTCTATTCGGTTACCTGATGACCACCTCTATCCCTTCCGAATTGCCAAGATTCCATACCTTAGCGGACTTCATTAGCTACGAAGCATTTTGGCCACTGTTCTTCTACTTATTAATGATTGGCGCATCAGGGGGGCTATTTATTGTACCGCTGTACGCTCTGATGCAACTTCGAGCCAAAGAGACGGAACGCGCTCAGGTGATTGCAGGGTTAAACATTTTCAATTCCCTGTTTATGGTTGGTAGCGCCATCCTCGGCATTGTTTGTCTCAGCGTGATAGAGATGACAATCCCTCAGTTGTTCGCACTATTAGCCATAATGAATTTTCTCGTCGCGACTTATATCTTTTTGCAGATCCCTATCTTTGTTGTGCGTTTTATTATGTGGGTACTGACCCACACTATTTACCGTGTGAAACACAAGAACTTGCACTATTTGCCAGATCATGGTGGTGCGCTGATCGTCTGTAACCACGTCAGCTACATGGATGCACTATTGCTGAGCGCAGTATGCCCCCGTTTGATCCGCTTTGTCATGGAAGAGGATTATGCCAACCTTCCGCCGCTACGACGCTTCTTACGCCGTGCTGGCGTGATCCCGATCTCGGCAAGCAACCGAACATCCATTCGTCGTGCCTTCAATGATGTTGAACAAGCACTGAACGACGGCCACATCGTCTGTATCTTCCCTGAAGGTCGACTCACTGCAGATGGTGAGATGAATAAGTTTATGCGTGGTATCGATATTATTCTTCGTCGTAGCCCTGTACCAGTCATCCCAATGGCACTAAAAGGACTCTGGGGCAGCTACTTCAGTCGTGCAAAAGGTCGAGCTTGTAAAGGCATGCCGACGCGTTTTTGGTCTAAATTAGAAATCGAGGCGGGTACACCTGTCGAGCCCAAAGAAGCCACTGCAAGCGCCATGTTTGAGAAAGTAAAAGCGCTGCGCGGTAACTGGCGCTGAGTTTAATCGAAGTATTTCTGGCTCTTATACATACGTTTAGTTTTTCTGAACGCTTGTTCAATTCATTAAGACTTTCTGACCAAAAATGTTACTGTATACTTGACGCTTTAATTCATTACAACGAACGACATCCTTGAATACAAAGAATATTCCCTTTGGACTGGCACTGCTGTTTTGCTTCACCCCTTTTGCGTCCTCTCCTATTGCGCTTATGATTGGTTTTCTATTGGCGAGCTTTAGCCTAGTACCGACAGAGCTTCCTATTGCTTCGTTTACCAAGAAGTTGCTTTCTTACTCCATTATTGGCTTGGGCTTTGGTATTCATTTTGAGCAAGCACTGGCCGTCACTTCTGACGGTATTGGTCTGATCATCACAACCATCGTGGGTACGCTAGTAATTGGTATGATGATCGCGAAAGTCATTAAACTCGAACGCACTACCGCTTATTTGATCGCTTCTGGTACTGCGATTTGTGGTGGCAGTGCCATTGCCGCTGTTGCCCCCGCCATCAAAGCGAAGGATGAGCAAATTGGCTTAGCCTTAGCGACTGTGTTTGTCCTTAACTCTTTAGCGCTCTTTATTTTTCCGGTGCTTGGTCATGCTCTTGGTTTGGATCAGCACACATTTGGTACATGGGCAGCGATTGCCATTCATGATACTTCTTCAGTCGTCGGTGCTGCATCGGCTTACGGTGAGGAAGCACTCACAACCGCAACAACATTAAAACTCGCTCGCGCGTTGTGGATCATTCCTGTTGCACTAATCAGCGCGATAATTTTCTCTCGTGGGAATGGCGAAGAAGGTAAGAGTAAGCTAGTAATTCCTTACTTCATCTTTTGGTACTGTGCTGCCATCGCATTCAGCGACTTCTTCCCACAGTTTGAAATGGTATATCAAGGTATCTTTACGATTGCTAAACAGGCGCTTGTGGTATGTTTGTTCTTGATTGGCTGTAGTATCTCAGTATCAAAACTGAAATCGGCAGGGGCAAAGCCGTTAATGTTTGGTGTGACGCTTTGGGTGCTGATTTCAACAATATCACTGGGTTGGCTACTTCTCAGCTAAGCTTCGATTGATTTTCTTTGGCTGAACTGACTCAGCTTTTCGAACGCTTTGGCTTTTGTGTACTAACACTAAAGCCAAAGCGACCAGAAAAGCGGTTAACTCAGCCAATGAACGCATTAAGCCCTCACTGCTGATAGCAACACCGATTTGCAGTAATACCGCCACCGCTAACGCTAATTTGATCATTCTGAAACTTATGCCTTATTCCTTAATCTTTGAGCATGATTATGATTCAGAGTTATAAGGATACGAAATTCCCTTTTCGACTAATTGATAGCAAAATTGACTAGTTAACCTGAATGTAGATCAGTTAAGTATGGAGAATAGCCAGTCTTTAACCGCCTTGCGTGACACTTTAATCCCTCCTCCTAATAAGCTTTGAGGCATTAAGTGGTAAGCTACTGGCCATTTGAATTTTTCCAACTTGGTTTGCAGATGCTGCTCATATTGCGCTTTACTCAGTAAGGATTCTGTTTGAATCACCGCGACTGGGCGATGTCCGAATGCCACATCTTCTATTGGCACCACAATACTCTGCGAAATACTCTCGATTTGGTTTAGTACCGCTTCAATTTCTTCACAGTGAACGTTCTCACCGCCAGAAATAAACTGGTTATCCGCTCGACCAATGATCTTAAGTTCATTGCCTTGCCACACACCTAGGTCTTTACTGTCAAACCAACCATTTTCATCCACCAGCTTGGTCAAACTTCCTTGCTGAAAGTAGCCAGACGCAAGCGTTTGTCCACCAATATAAATTCTTTCGTTCAACAGCTTAATATCGCGATTTGGCAGTAGATGCCCTGCATTGCTCACCCTGTCGATTTGCTTTGCGGTAACCGTAGAGGCCGCTTCTGTCATGCCGTAACCTAGCCAAGTTTCAATGCCTTGCGAAGTTGCGCGTAATGCCAACTCATGCGCGACATGGCTACCACCGAGCAGTACATGAGTCAGAGACAACGTCACTTGTTCATCCAATAACCGCTTGAGCTGTGTTGCAACCAAAGACGCATGAGAGACGCCAACAATGTCTTCAGCTAAGTTCCCTGTCCCAACTTTGAGTGTTGCACCAGCAAACAGCCATCGATACACAATCGCGAGGCCTGATACATGGTAAAGCGGCAGAGAGAGCAACCAAGTATCTTGTTGATTGAACTGAAATTCACCCAACAAGCCTTGAGCAGAAGCAAGGTGCTGCCTGTGACTATGAGCCACCGCTTTAGGGGATCCTGTTGAGCCAGAGGTAAACACAATTGAGGCTAGCGCATCGTGTTCATAAACTTCTGTTGAAGCGATGGCCTCCGTGTTTGCCACTACCGGAAATGAGAGTAAGGTAACATCCAGTTGTGCTAATTGCGGCTCCGAGTACGCACTCTCCATACCATCAGCTAACCAAACAAAGCGCGACTGGTTTGGCTTATACAAGGTGTTTAGCTTACCTTGTAATGCCTCAAGAGGTTGCGGCATGGTTAACGCTGTAATGGAACCCAACTGCTGCGCGGCAAGGTAAAACAATAGTGTCTCGGCTTGATTTTTACCGACGAGAGTGAGCAGATCACCGCTCTTCACCCCTTGTTGTTGCAGGTCGTGAGCATACCGGTCAATGTGAGCGGTTAATTGCTGCCAACTCAGCGATTCATTGTTGGTTTCAAGCGCAATAGAAAAAGGGCTCACTTGAGCCCAATATTTCCATGGTGCAATCGCAGTATCATCTATGCTGAATGCCACACTAACTCCTGCTCTGATAGCGGAATAATTGGAAGTTCACAATTAGGCCAACCTTGCTCTAGCTGCACTTTAAACAGACCAATGGTATCCAAACCAGGGATCTCATTAGGCAACTGCCATTGTGCTAAGCGCGCAAGCTGGTTTAGACCAAGGCTTGATTCAATGCTTGAGCTTATCACCGCTTTGATGCCAAGCGTCTTCGCCTTTTCAATCAGCTTAATACAGAAATCCACCGAACCAATCAGCGTTGGCTTGATGATGATGGTTTTCACACCCGTGAGATCTTCTAGGCTGAAGTCTTCACGGCGAACCGCGTCTTGCAATGTTTCATCCCAAGCAATCGCAATGCCGGTATTGATCGCAAAAGACAAACTGTCACCCGGAGAGCGACATGGCTCTTCCAAGAAAGTGATACGCTGACGCAGTGACGGTGCAATATACTTAGCAAACTGATGCGCTTTCTCTGATGTCCAAGCACGATTTGCATCAAGACGAAGGGTAAGCTGTGGGATCGATTCTAGGAACAAGTTCACTAGCATACCGTCGCGAATCGGCTCATACAAACCCACTTTTACTTTCGCAACTTTCTCACCTTCCATCTCGTTAAGTTTAGGGATGAGGTCGTCTGGATCACCGTTACACAACGGAGCAACTTGGTACTTGCCTTGTGCAGGTAAGCCGCCTTTAAGCTCAAGTTGAGCCATCGATAAACCAAATGCTACCGATGAGTACATATGGTTGTAATCCAAGGGGAAATTTGCCACCCAGCGTTCAACTTGTGCTTGCAGTTGAATGCCCGCATCTTCAGTGTCTTCGAGGCTAAAACCAATCAGAGGGGCCACTTCTCCACGACCCACCTTATCACCTTCTGACAACTCAATAATGTAACCTGTACGTTCCGTCAGCTTGTTATCACGCAGTATAACACCACTGTCCATTGGTAGGCAGTAGCGGTAAATCTTCGCTTTACGCATAATTCGAATCCTATGTAATGCCGTATATTCTGAGCTCTTTAACGAGAGGACCCGTTAGCCTCCTAGAGAGCGAGACACTCAGGACAAAAAACGAAACCGAGGAGCACAATGGCTCCCTTTCTTATACGGATTATGGGTTACGAGGGAACTTATCGAAGTCTGGGCGACGTTTCTCGTTAAATGCGTTACGACCTTCCTGGCCTTCATCTGTCATGTAGAACATCATGGTTGCGTTACCAGCAAGCTCTTGTAGGCCCGCTTGACCATCACAGTCCGCGTTCAAGGCGGCTTTCAAGCAACGTAGTGCCATAGGGCTGTGTTGGAGAACTTCACGACACCAACGAACGGTTTCTTTCTCTAGATCGTCTAGTGGCACCACTGTGTTGACTAGCCCCATGTCTACTGCTTCTTGCGCATTGTAGAAACGGCATAAGAACCAGATTTCACGTGCTTTCTTCTGACCTACGATGCGAGCCATGTAAGATGCGCCCCAACCACCGTCAAAAGAGCCGACTTTAGGACCTGTTTGACCAAACTGAGCATTGTCAGCAGCAATCGTTAGGTCACACATCATGTGTAGAACATGACCGCCACCAACCGCCCAGCCAGCTACCGATGCGATCACAGGTTTTGGACATGTGCGGATATCACGTTGGAAATCCAATACGTTTAGGTGGTGCGTACCTTGATCGTCTTTGTAGCCGCCGTAGTCGCCACGGATCTTCTGGTCACCGCCAGAACAGAATGCGTCTTCACCTAGACCAGTCAGAATGATTACGCCAACACCTGAGTCATAACGTGCATCAGCTAACGCATCAATCATCTCTTTTACCGTTTGAGGACGGAACGCGTTACGCACTTGAGGGCGTGCAATCGTAATTTTCGCGATACCATCTTCAGACTTGTGGTAATGGATATCCTCGTATTTCTCGCCGCAATCTTTCCATTGAACCGGAGCGTAAAGTTCTTCTTCAGAAATGCCTACTGTTTTAGCCATGGTGATTCCCATTGTTCTCGTTGCTCTCACTTGAAGTGAGAATGAATTATTTGATTAATGTGCATCGCAAATTGATGGGGTTGCTCTTGGTGGACATTATGTCCCGCATCCTCAACTTGTCGATAAGCCAACCCGCTACTTTCAGCCAGTTGACTAAATTTTTTGTCTTTTTTGCCACAGATGTAATACAGCGGAACCGCTTGTTGTTGCAGTGCTGGCAACAAGTAAGATTGCTTTGCCAGTGATGTTGCAAGCAGCATGTCCGCAACCGCAGAACCAAGATTAGCACTTCGTTTTGCAATCAATGTTTGTCTTTGCTCATGGTTTATTGAAGAAAAGACCAACTGTTGGTACCAATCGTTCAAAACACAGGCAAGAGACTCCGTTTTGAAACGCTGTACCCAGCGCAAGTCATTATCTAATCGTGCTTGCTTTTCTGACTCGCTTTGCAGCCCAAAGTTTCCCCCTTCAACAATGGCAGCACGAATATTGAGATCAGGGAAACACTGGTGAGCAAGGCCATGCATAGCAATGCGTCCACCCATTGAGTAAGCAATAAGGATAAGCGGTTGTTGAGAATGAAATAGTAAAGATAGTGTGGAATTGAGCTGTTTGCAGCAATCACTGAGATCGTGGCAAAAAATAGAGTGGCTAGCACCATGTCCGGGAAGGTCGATGGTCACTCGTTCATACTGAGGCAATACCTTTATGCATTCTTTCCAATCCGTGCCGCTGCCAAGCAAACCATGCAAAAACACCAAAGTTGGCACCGTGCCACTTTGGTGTTTTTCAGTAGCAGGAAAGTGTTCAGAATAAAGCATGCAGATTCTTATTGAAGGCTCTTAAATGCTCGGTCGCTTGGTTTGGTGGTGTTTGTACTTCCACCACCAAAGTCCCCTTACCCGCCGTAAAATGTTCAGTGACCACAGCTTGATACTCAACCAACGTCTCGGGCTTACAGTATTGCAAACCGAATTGCTTCGCAGCATGTTCAAACTCATAGCCATGCGGCATTTGATAGAATTTTTCTCGATGTGAGACAGGTACTGGCAGCATATCAAAAATCGCCCCCCCATCATTGTTGGTAATCACAATCACGGTCGGCTGCTGAGTATGCGTAAACAAAGCGAGAGAGTTCGTATCATAAAGTGCCGAGGTGTCACCTATGTACATCAAAATAGGATTGTTGCGTGCACGTTGAACACCATTCGCTGTCGCAAACAGACCATCAATGCCAGACGCGCCACGGTTAGTGAATATCTCTGTATTATCCAATTTACCAAACATATCAACCAAACGAACAAACAAGCTGTTGCCCATGAACAGGTCAACACCTTGTGCTCGTTTTGCGACATCAATGGCCAAGGCAATCTCATTAAGCTCACTTTGAGGATCAGAAGCAAACAACACTTTCGACTTTTGGCTTACCAACGCAATATCTTTTGCCAGTTTCTCTGCCCACCCCGTATGATAAGACTCGCAACGGGGCGATTGAGCGATCCATTCGGAAGGCTCTTCAACCCAATGAGATTGCGGAAGATGACTTTGATTATCACGTTCTAAACGCGGTGAAATCAACCAATAGCCAGCTTGTGAGCACGACACCTGTTTTTCCAACCACTGATTTAAGCGTTTAGAGATAATACGGCTACCAAACTGAACAATGAGATCACAGCATTCTATTTGCTCCGCAAACGTCGAATGTTGCAACCATAAGTCATAGTAAGCCCAATCAGAACTCACACCGCTTTGTGGATCAGCCAAAATAGGCCAACCCATCTGCCTAGCAAACTGTTTAGCGGCTTGTGCTTGCTCTAACGGTAAACTGCCGATGATCACCAAGCCTTTCTTATCATCGCATTTAGGACGCTCGCCATTCGTCAGCGAGATAAAGCGGCGACAATACGTGTCCGCACTCTCATGCCAAGATCCCACCATATCGAGATAGCTTTGATAAATGCTCTTCTCACCATTGGAGTATAAAGGCTCAGGAAATGCACAGTTAATATGAACAGCACTGCCTTTCAAACGCTGGGTGAACATCACTTCATCAACCGACGTCAGTAGCCAGTTGAGTGGTGTTGCAAGCGAAGGACTTGGTAGATTCAAGCTGTCACAAACGTGCTGAGAGAAAATACCAATCTGGTGGATGGCTTGGTTTGCGCCGCAGCCCACCAATTCAACCGGACGGTCAGCCGTGAGCACCACCAGCTTTTCGCCAGTGAGCTTTGCTTCTGCGATGGCAGGCAACAAGTTCGCGGCTGCCGTACCAGAGGTCACAATCACGATCACTGGCTCTTTACTTGCCTTTGCAAGCCCCAGCGCCATAAAGCCCAATCCACGCTCATCGAAATGGGTGTGAATGGTAAAGTGTGGGTTCTCTGCAGCTTCTAACGTTAACGGTGTTGAACGTGAGCCTGGTGCAATACAAACATGCTTTACCCCAAATCGACTCAGTTCTAATAAGATGGCTTCAGACCAGATACGATTTAACACAGCTTGATCTGTGCTCATAACGCCACTCCAAGCGGGGGATGATCAGAAATCAGGGATAACAGAGTAGACATCTTTTTATCAAGTTCGACCCACTCGTGCTCTGCAACAGAGCCCGGGACGATGCCTGCCCCTGCAAACAACTGGACTTGATCACCTAAAACCAACGCACTTCTGATTGCGACACAGAACTCAGCTCGCTCATGACTAATGTAACCCATCGAACCCGCGTACCAACCGCGTGCAAACGGCTCATTATCCAAAATAAACTGCATCGATTCCTTACGCGGCAAACCAGCTACGGCTGCCGTTGGCTGCAAGGCAGAAAGTAGCTGAACACCATTGATCCCCGACTGGAGGTGCGCGTGAATATGGCGTTTAAGATGCTGTACTTTTCTCAGACGAACTAAACTCGCCTCTTGGTCGACTTCCACGCTTTCTGAATAAGGCAGCAAACGCTCAATGATGTCATCCACGACATATTGGTTCTCGTTGAGATTTTTTGTGTCAGTAGACAGCCAATTCGCCAGCTCCATGTCTTGCGTTGCATTATCGCCACGACCAATCGTACCCGCTAACGCTTCGGTATGCAGCTCATGCCCCACACGCAAATACAAACGCTCAGGTGTTGAGCCCATAAAACTGTGCTTACTGTCCAAGCTAAACAAGAAGTGGAAGCTGTGATGATTACTCAAATAACTGGCTTTCAATAGCTGCGCTGCACTGAGAGGCGAATCTAAATAGATGGATGACTTACGTGCTAATACCACTTTCTTGAAGTCATCACTTGCGATCCCAGACAGCACTTTATTCACCAACTCATGCCACTGTGGCTCGGATGGCGTATGCTCAATCGATCGAATATGTGAAGAAACTGGCGACAATGCGGGTACATCACACACTAATTTGTGTAAACCGGCTAACGTGCTTGCTTTATCTTGTGAGATATTCACCGCGAGCGACCACGTCTGATCGAAACGAATTAACTCAATTTGTGGAAGGAAGAAGAAAGATGGCATACAGCGACGATTTTTCTCGTGCTGACCATCAAATGAGCGTCCACCCCATACACGCTGGCCTTCACCCAGTATCGTATAGGCAGGGCCTGGTTCGACAAAAGTATGGAGCTGTCCAAGGGCAACAACTTCTTCACGAGTATCACGGGACTGCCAGTAAAACTTGGGAAAAAGTGGTTGGGCTTCAAGCCAATCAATAAAAGCGAAATTAGGCTTCGCATTGAGGGGCTCGACTAAACGTGTTTGATTGCCTTCCGTTTGCTGAACTCTCTCGATAATTCTCTTTACGGCTTGGTGGAACTGTGACAAATCAACCTCGAAGTACGTGAGGATAAGGGATAACTGACGGGTACTCTAAGTTTAGACCCAAAGCAAATCAAGGTCATATGCTAACTTTTGCAAAATCCTGTGACAAACGCCGTACAAAAGTTAGTCAGCAAACAGATAATTTACAGATTTTTATTCTAATAAAAAACAAATTATTGTACTTTAATAAAGAAATTAACGATTTTTTAGGAATCACACAATGCAAAATATCGGGATGTCGTCAAAACTCGACAATGTCTGCTACGACATTAGGGGACCTGTACTCAAACATGCTAAACGCATGGAGGAGGAAGGGCATAAAATCCTAAAACTAAACATTGGTAACCCTGCCCCATTTGGCTTTGACGCTCCTGATGAGATTCTAGTAGATGTCATCCGCAATCTACCAACATCTCAAGGTTACTGTGATTCCAAAGGTATTTACTCCGCGCGTAAAGCGGTTGTGCAGCACTATCAACGTAAAGGCATCCGCTCTCTCGATGTAGAAGACGTATACATCGGTAATGGTGTATCCGAACTGATCGTGATGGCAATGCAAGCGCTGCTAAACAACGGCGATGAAATGCTGATCCCATCACCAGACTACCCATTGTGGACCGCATCCGTTGCGTTGTCGGGTGGCAAACCAGTGCATTACATGTGCGACGAAAGTGCAGATTGGTACCCTGACCTAGATGACATCAAAAAGAAGATCACGCCAAAAACGCGTGGTATCGTGCTGATCAACCCGAACAACCCGACAGGTGCGGTATACAGCCGTGATTTCCTACTTGAAGTGATCGAAATCGCTCGCCAGCACAAACTGATCATTTTTGCAGACGAAATCTACGACAAAGTGCTTTACGACGGCGCGACACATACTTCTGTAGCCACGCTAACAGATGACGTATTGGTGATGACTTTCAACGGTCTATCTAAAGCGTACCGCGTTTGTGGTTTTCGTGGTGGTTGGATGTTCCTAACAGGCCCTAAACACCTAGCTCAAGGTTACATCAACGGTCTTGAATTGCTTTCGTCCATGCGTTTGTGTGCCAACGTGCCAATGCAGCACGCGATCCAAACGGCACTGGGCGGTTACCAGAGCATTAATGAGTTGATCCTGCCAGGTGGCCGCCTCCTTGAACAACGCAACCGTGCTTGGGAGCTGATTAACCAAGTGCCTGGTGTATCCTGCGTTAAACCAAAAGGGGCAATGTACCTATTCCCAAAAATTGACACTAAGATGTACAACATCAAAAACGATCAGCAAATGGTGTTGGATTTCTTGAAGCAAGAAAAAGTACTGCTAGTACAAGGTTCTGGCTTCAACTGGCCGAAGCCTGACCACTTCCGTATCGTGACACTACCGCACATAGAGGATCTCGAAACCGCGATTGGACGCTTTGAACGATTCCTATCGACTTACAGCCAGTAGTAATTACCGCTGAACTCTCATATGCTTAGAGGAGCTCCACGTGAGCTCCTTTTTCGTATCAGGTATCAATACCACTAACGCAATAGTTAGTGAAGTTGGTATACAGGAGAGAGCAATGAAAGAAAGCCATTTTTTCGCCCATTTAGCACGGATGAAGCTAATCCAACGCTGGCCTTTGATGCGATCGGTCTCACCAGAGAACGTCTCTGAGCACAGCTTACAAGTTGCTTTTGTCGCTCATGCCCTAGCCCTAATAAAAAACAAAAAATTCGACGGTAACCTCAACCCTGAACGCATTGCCATTCTCGCGATGTACCACGACTCAAGTGAAGTGCTTACGGGTGATTTGCCAACGCCCGTAAAATACTACAACCCAGAAATCGCAAAAGAATATAAAAAGATAGAAGCAGCTGCCGAGCAAAAACTACTGTCCATGCTACCTGAAGAATTCCACGACGATTTCGCACCTTACTTACTTTCTCATTCAGCACATGAAGACGATGCACAAATCGTTAAACAAGCCGACTCAATCTGTGCCTACCTAAAATGTCTGGAAGAGCTTAGTGCTGGCAACCACGAATTTGCCCTCGCGAAAAAACGCCTAGACATCACATTGCAAGAACGAAAAACACCAGAAATGGAATACTTCCTACATACTTTTGCCCCAAGTTTTGAATTATCGCTGGATGAAATCAGCTAGTTGATGGAGAGAGCCGTGTCGTTTGAACTACCTACTCAATGGCAAGAGCGCCATGATGATGAACACAAGATCCGCCGCGATGATCACCGCAGCCCTTACCAGCGAGACCGTGCTCGCATTCTTCATTCTGCTGCATTTCGGCGTCTACAAGCTAAGACTCAAGTCCATGGCAACAGCTTGGAAGATTTTCACCGCACCCGCCTGACTCACTCTTTAGAGGCGGCTCAGCTTGGAACGGGGATCGTTGCCCAGCTAAAGAAGAAACAACCGGAATTTCGCGATTTACTACCCTCAGATAGCTTGATTGATTCACTCTGTTTGGCACACGATATCGGTCACCCGCCCTATGGCCATGGCGGTGAAGTCGCATTAAATTACATGATGCGTGAGCACGGTGGCTTTGAAGGCAATGCGCAAACCTTTCGCATTGTCACCAAATTAGAGCCGTATACCGAGCACTTCGGCATGAACTTGTCTCGCCGTACCTTACTTGGTCTCATCAAATACCCGGCTCTCATCAGTCAAAGCCGATCCGTCTATTTACCAGATCCTGTTGAGCATCAGCGTAAACTTAAGGCTCAAGAATGGAGCCCCGCCAAAGGAATTTACGATTGCGATAAAGATTTGTTTGACTGGGTAGTCGCACCGCTGACGGATAACGACAAAACACTACTTAGCCAAATGCGACACTCGCCAGAATCCGATTTCGAACACAGAAAAACGCGCTTCAAATCGCTGGATTGCTCCATTATGGAGCTGGCAGATGATATTGCTTATGGCGTGCACGATTTGGAAGATGCGATTGTGCTTGGCATGGTGACTCGCCAAGAATGGCAAGAAGGCGCGGCAAGTCAGCTTGCCGATTGCGGTGACCCGTGGTTTGAACAGCACATTGTTTTCATTGGAGAAATGCTGTTTAGCGGTAAACACCATCAACGTAAAGATGCCATTGGTGGCATGGTGAATGCGCTACTCACCAGTATTTCTATCAAGGTCGTCGATGAGCCTTTCAATAACCCATTATTGGCCTGGAATGCGTGTCTCGATCCACACATGGCAAAGACACTCGATGTGCTAAAAAACTTCGTCAGCCAGTACGTTATCCAAGTTCCACAAGTACAGATCGTTGAGTACAAGGGTCAACAGATTATCATGGACTTGTTTGAAGCATTAAGCGCGGCTCCAGAACGTTTACTACCAAGGCACACCCAAGAAGTTTGGCGTAACGCAAGTGATGAAAGAGCACAAATGCGAGTAATTGCCGACTACATTTCCTCCATGACAGACGGCCACGCCCAAAAACTGCATCGCCAATTGTTTTCTTCCATCGTTCTTTAGCGCGGGGCTAATCTTTCAAATAGTTCTTCTCAAATACGCCTGGAGGCATCTGGGCGATTTGAAATTCAATCATTTTCTCGAACACATTCAGCAAAGGCGTAAAGTCTTTTTCTGGCTCAAGTAGGCTGAGCGCATGGTAGCCAGCCTCAACCGTTGATAAGCTGTTTTCTGAGGGCGCTTTACGAATGGTGTAATGGCCTTGCAAGTTTTCCGGGAGTTTCACGGTTGGCAAGCCATGTAGATTGGTAGACAGTTGCCACATTTTATACGCTTTCTTCCAAGTCCCATCCAATAATATCAAGCGCACTTTCTTATCATCATGTTGTTCACAACCGAAAGCTGACAAACACAACGAGTGCTCTGACGGGTACAAAATCACGTGACAATACGCCTCATCCGCAAGCAGTTCGTTTAATGTTGAGTTCTCAGAAAAGTCTTCCCCGATCAAACAAGTACAGTAATTTAAACTCAATTTGAGAATCCGTGCCGTACCAAGAGGACGGTGCACTTCACTGATGTGCTGAAGAATGATAAGTTCAGCCTCACTTGCTAACGGTACTATCCATTGGCAAATACAAGCTTTACGCGACTTTCCACACTGAGAACAATAACGAGACATTGAGTGAACCTTTATACATTGCTGACAATCATCAGCATTATCTGCTTAGTACTGCAATTCGAACCAATGGCCAGCCTTGCCGAATGGCACGCCTACAATATTCGCCATGGAGAATGGTGGCGAATCGTAACAGGAAATCTAACGCATACCAACTTTGCTCATCTTGGTATGAACTTAGCGGGTTTGTGGGTCATCAGTTTTATCTTTCGGCCGAGCGTTCGTAACTTCTCCATCGTATTTCTTATTCTGTGTACCTTCATTGGTGCGATGAACTTATTCACCAATATGTCGATTTATGTCGGTCTGTCTGGTGTGTTACATGGACTATTTGGCTTTTGGGCGCTGAGAGAAGTATTCGAGGGTAGAAGAAGCAGCTTGCTACTGGTGGCCGGGCTTGTCGCTAAAATCGCTTGGGAGCAATTCTACGGGCCATCGCCCAGTACTTCGGCTATGATTGGCGCACGCGTTGCGGTTGATGCTCACCTGCTTGGTGCAATTGGCGGCTTAGGGATGGCAGGGGTAGAAAAATTAATGCATCGCCGTCTCTTTGGCTAAGCCTCTTTGGGTAAAAAATACTTTAGCGTTAAAACAATGAATAAAATCCCGAACCAGTAAAAAGTGCTGGTTCGGGAAAGTAAGGTTCGGACACAACAAACTTAGCTTCTCAATGGTAGAACATTGATTACAACAAAATACGTGCTTCGTTCTTCTTCACCGTCGCCTCTCCGATGCCTTTCACTTTGCTCAGATCCGCTGCAGTTTTAAATGGACCGTGCTCATTGCGATATTCAACAATATCTTTGGCTTTCTTCTCACCAATCCCCTTCAGTAAAGTGGCGATTTCTTCCGCTGAAGCCGTGTTCACATTGACGGTGATTTCAATACCTTCGTATTTTTCTGCTTTACCGTTCGCGACTTTACTATCTGCCGCCCAGCCCATTGGGGCCAACAACATTAGGCACAAAGTTAACATCCATTTCATTATTCCATTTTCTCCTGAGTTATTGTGATTAAAAATTACCACTACTCTAGAAAATACGCCGATGACATTGAAGGCACGACCGAGAAAAATAAAACGGGCCGCTAATGCGACCCGTTTTTGTTAACATACAAATTACATGTATTGTGCTTAGTTGCTCACAACAAAGTATTCGATTTCCGTATTTTCACGTAATACTGCAAGAACAGAAGTCAGATCTTGCTGTGATGATACTCGTTGCATTTGCATTGCGACTTGCTCTTCTAGAGAGCTATCTAGCGCTGCATGCACACCATCTAGCTCGATAACTACGATGTCGCCTTCAAGGTCTTTAGACTGAGCATACACTGGCTTGCCGTCCACTGGTTTTGCCATTGCAAATACCGTTGTCGCAAGCGGTGAACGGCGGTCAATGGATTCTTGCTCACCAAACTCTAGATTGTTTTCCGCAAGAACGGCTGTGTTACCTTCTTTAAGGGCTGCAACAACCTTAGTCGCCAGTTCCATCGCACCCTGCTCGCCCTTAACGCGAGATAGCTCAGCAACCGCTTGGTCTTTCACTTCAGCAAGAGGAAGTACTGTCTCGTTGCGAGCGCCTTCAACACGAACCACGATAATGTGCTCTGGTGCTACCTCGATAGCTTCAGAGTTCAGACCGTCTTCTTTCACTTCAGGGCTCAAGATTGCTTGCATTACCGCTTGGTTCTTAAGAACTTCAGGAGCATCAACTTGAGAGATGAAGTCGGTTGTCTTCACTTTCTGACCAACGGCTTTAGAAGCATCGTCTAGAGAATCAGGGTATTCAAACGCCACTTTCTCAAGCTCGTTTTGTAGCTCGTAGAATTGATCGACCGCTTTCTGGTCAACCATTTCTTGTTTGATTTCTGCTGCGACTTCAGAGAAAGGCTTCGCAACGGAATCTTTTAGCTCTTCAAGCTTGATGATGTGGTAACCGAAATCAGACTTAACTAGACCTGACATATCGCCTGGGTTCTTAAGTGCGAAGGCGGCATTTTCAAATGCAGGGTCCATCACATCACGCTCAATCCAACCTAGGTCACCGCCGTTTTCAGCGCTACCGAAGTCGTCCGATTTTTCTTGAGCAACAGCGGCAAAGTCTGCACCAGCGTTTAGCTCATCAAGAATCGCTTGTGCTTTCGCTTCGTCATCACCTTCCACTAGGATGTGTGCTACGCGGCGTTGCTCTTCAGAAGAGTACTTATTTTGATGCTCATCGTAGTATTTCTTAACTTCTTCGTCAGAAACTTGGATTTGCTTTTTCAACTCTTGAGCAGAAAGTTCGATATAAGCAACTTTAACCTGCTCTGGACGAGTAAAGTTATCTGGGTTTGCTTTGTAGTACGCTTGAATTTCTTCATCAGTTAGATTGACATGTTTTGCAAACTCAGCCAAATCGATCGTTACGGTACGAATATCACGAGTTTGAGTAAACAGCTTACCTTCTGCCTGAACTTCGCCAGGTAGTGTGAATTCACTGGTTTGCAATGCGTTCAATAATTGCTCACGAACCAATTCACGACGCATGTACTCTGCAAAAGAGTCTGGAGAGAAACCAGCACGACGCAGAGACGCTTGGTAGATCTCTTGATCGAACTTGCCGTTAGATTGGAACTGAGGCATTTCTAGAATCATGCTACGAACTTGCGCATCACTAATACGTAGACCAAGCGCTTCTGCTTGTTGGTCAAGCAATACGTCATTAATCATGCGATCGAGAACGGATTTTCGGAAAGATTCAACGTATGCAGGGTCTGCCAGCATTTGAGAGAAGTAATCACCCAATTGAGATTGCATGCGATTACGCTCATTTTGGTAGGCCATCTCGAACTCACCACGAGCAATTTCGGTATTCCCTACTTTAGCGGCGACGTTGTTACTACCGCCAACGATGTAGCTACCTACACCTGCAAAGACGAAAGAAAGGATGATAAGTCCAAGGATAATTTTGACCGCGATGCTATTCACGCCTTCGCGTAGTCGATCCATCATAATTTAACTGCTCTCCACAATTGAAGCCAACTGCTTCTACTAGAAAATGTAATGACGCGATAATATCAGAAAAAGAAATGCGCATCAGTAGGATGCGCATATTTTAAAAAAGTTCGGCGACGAGTTTGTAAATTTTTGTTCCAAACGGACTGTTTGAGCAAAAGTCATGCAAATGCCGACGCTTCTATCCGCTTAGGATTAGTTACAAGCGTCTTTTAGAGCTTTACCTGCTTTGAAAGCAGGAACTTTAGCTTCTGCGATTTGGATTTCTTCACCCGTTTTTGGGTTGCGGCCAGTACGTGCTGCACGAGTGCGAAGGCTGAATGTACCGAAGCCAACTAGAGCAACTTGGTCACCAGATTGAAGCGTACCACTTACTGCTTCGATGAATGCGTCTAGAGCACGGCCAGCTGATGCTTTAGAGATGTCTGCGTTTTCTGCAATTTGTTCTACTAATTGAGTTTTATTCACTGTGATTTCCCCTTAACGTCATCTGTGATTATTTTTGTGATGACTTTCGTTCCATAATAAAGAAAAAGTTGTCACCCCTTGTATTTCAAGGGCTGGCAGCTATCGAGCCTAAGTTAGCTTCCAAAAAAAACGCTGACAAGCCTTTTCGGGCCTATCAGCGTAAACTTTTACTTATTTTTGCTGCATATCACTATTTTTTCGCGTCAAACTCAACGCCAGTCGGGTCTCGCTCTAGTGCAACTTTCAAAACTTCGTCAATCCACTGTACCGGGATAACCTTCAGATCTGCGATAACATTTTCTGGAATCTCTTCCAAATCACGCTCGTTGTCTTTCGGAATCAACACAGTTTTGATGCCACCACGATGTGCCGCAAGTAACTTCTCTTTCAGGCCACCAATCGGTAAAACTTCACCACGTAGCGTGATTTCCCCTGTCATACCCACTTCGGCTTTAACCGGATTCCCCGTCAAGCTAGAAACCAGTGCAGTACACATTGCAATACCGGCACTTGGGCCATCTTTTGGTGTTGCGCCCTCAGGAACGTGTACGTGAATATCACGCTTCTCGTAGAAGTCTGAGTTAATGCCTAGTTTTTCGGCACGTGAACGTACAACCGTCATTGCCGCTTGGATCGACTCTTTCATGACATCGCCAAGTGAACCTGTTTGCGTCAACTTACCTTTACCTGGCATCGATTCGGTTTCAATCGTCAGCAGATCACCGCCAACTTGTGTCCAAGCTAGACCCGTAACTTGACCGATACGATTGCTGTCGTCTGCTTTACCGAAATCATGACGTTGTACGCCTAAGTATTCTTTTAGGTTGTCCATCGTTACGGTTACTGACTTCAAGCTGCTATCAAGCAGGATATTCTTCACTGCTTTACGGCAGATCTTGGAAATCTCACGCTCTAGATTACGTACACCCGCTTCACGCGTGTAGTAACGAATAATGCCGATGATTGCAGAATCTTCGATAATAATTTCGTTTGCCTTCAGACCATTACGCTGAACTTGCTTATCAACAAGGTGGCGTTTCGCGATATTTAGCTTCTCGTCTTCTGTGTAACCAGATAGGCGAATCACTTCCATACGGTCTAGTAGTGGACCAGGAATATCCATCGAGTTCGACGTTGCAACAAACATCACGTCAGACAGATCGTAATCCACTTCTAGATAGTGATCGTTGAACGCATTGTTTTGCTCTGGGTCTAGGACTTCAAGCAGTGCAGAAGACGGATCGCCACGCATATCTGACGACATCTTGTCGATTTCATCTAAAAGGAAAAGTGGGTTTTTCACGCCAACTTTCGACATTTTCTGAATGAGTTTACCTGGCAACGAACCGATATAAGTACGACGGTGACCACGAATTTCCGCTTCATCACGCACGCCACCTAGAGCCATGCGAGTATATTTACGACCTGTCGCAGCCGCAATAGAGCGACCTAGTGATGTTTTACCCACACCTGGAGGACCAACAAGGCAAAGGATCGGACCTTTTAGCTTGTTAATACGGTTTTGTACCGCCAAGTATTCGAGGATACGTTCTTTCACGCGTTCTAGACCGTAATGGTCTTCGTTTAGAATCTCTTCTGCTTTCGCTAAGTTCTTCTTCACTTTAGAACGCTTATTCCAAGGCACGCTCACCATCCAGTCGATGTAGCTACGCACCACTGTCGCTTCGGCAGACATTGGAGACATCATCTTAAGCTTTTGCAACTCTTGTTCAGTCTTCTCACGTGCTTCCTGAGGCATTTTTGATTCTTCAATCTTCTGCTTCAGAGTTTCGAACTCATCCGGCGCATCTTCCATCTCACCCAGTTCTTTCTGAATGGCTTTCATTTGCTCATTCAGGTAGTACTCGCGCTGAGATTTTTCCATCTGCTTTTTCACGCGGCCACGGATGCGTTTCTCCACTTGCAGTAGGTCAATCTCTGATTCCATCTGCCCCATCAAGAACTCAAGACGCTCAGAGATATCTGTCGTTTCAAGCACTTGCTGCTTATCAACCAATTTTAGAGGCATATGCGCTGCAATGGTATCAGCCAGGCGTGCCGCTTCGTCGATGCCGTTTAACGAAGTCAGTACTTCAGGTGGGATCTTTTTATTGAGTTTGATAAAGCCTTCAAACTGATTGATCGCACTGCGTACAACCACTTCTTGCTCTCGTTCATCCAGCTCAGGCGTAACGATAAATTCCGCCTCAGCCAAGAAAAACTCGCTCTCTTTGAAATGATTAATCTTCGCACGCTGCTGACCTTCGACCAGTACTTTTACTGTGCCATCTGGTAGCTTCAGCAGTTGGAGAATGGTTGCCACTGTACCTACTTCAAATAGGTCATCAACCGTCGGTTCGTCAGTATCCGCTTGCTTTTGTGCCACAAGCAGAACTTGTTTGTTGGTTTCCATTGCCGTTTCTAAACAGCTAATCGATTTCTCGCGACCAACAAACAATGGAATAACCATGTGCGGGTAAACCACTACGTCACGTAGAGGTAGTACCGGGATCTCGATACGCTCGGAACGTTCCAAGTTCATATAATTCTCTCTTCCGCTTTCACGTTTAACGTATTACTTAAGGCAGTATATGGGGGCTAATTGCTTGGATTCAATAACAGAAATAAAAAAAGGAGGTAATTACTTACCTCCTTTTTATTCATCGCTGTTTTTATTCTGCGCCAGCGGCCTGGCTGTCGGCATTACTGTAAATAAGCAATGGTTCTGACTCTCCGTTAATCACGGATTCATCAATCACAACTTTACTCACATCTGTCGCAGATGGCAGTTCGTACATGGTTTCCAGTAGTACACTTTCAAGAATTGAACGTAAACCACGAGCACCGGTTTTACGCTCCATTGCTTTCTTAGCAATAGCACGCAGTGCGTCTTCACGGAATTCAAGCTCGGCATTTTCTAGCTCAAACAATGCTGCATATTGCTTGGTCAGTGCATTCTTCGGTTCACATAGGATCTGAATTAGCGCTTCTTCATCAAGCTCAGTCAACGTTGTTGTTACTGGTAAACGACCAATGAATTCAGGAATCAAACCATACTTCACTAGATCTTCTGGCTCAACTTGCATGAACAACTCACCGACGGTTTTGGTTTCGTTTTTAGAACGCACTTCTGCGCCAAAACCGATACCTGCACCTGTCGCTACACGCTGTTCAATCACTTTATCTAGGCCAGCAAATGCACCGCCACAGATGAACAGGATCTTAGACGTGTCCACTTGTAGGAATTCTTGCTGCGGATGCTTACGACCACCTTGTGGTGGAACCGATGCAACCGTACCTTCGATAAGTTTCAGTAGTGCCTGCTGAACACCTTCACCAGATACGTCACGCGTAATTGATGGGTTTTCAGCTTTACGAGAAATCTTGTCAATTTCATCAATGTACACAATGCCGCGTTCAGCCTTCGCTACATCGTAATCACATTTTTGCAGAAGCTTCTGGATGATGTTTTCCACATCTTCGCCCACATAACCCGCTTCGGTTAATGTGGTTGCATCAGCCATAGTAAATGGCACATCCAAGAAACGAGCTAGCGTCTCAGCAAGAAGCGTTTTACCACTACCCGTTGGACCAATTAGAAGGATGTTACTCTTACCAAGCTCCACACCTTCGCTCGTTGTATCACCATTGCGTAAACGCTTGTAGTGGTTATATACCGCAACTGCGAGCACTTTTTTCGCGTAATCTTGTCCGATCACATAGTCATCAAGGTGTTCACGGATCTGTTTTGGCGTTGGTAACGCTTCAGATTCTTTCTTAGGGAGAACATCCTTGATTTCTTCGCGAATAATATCGTTACATAAGTCGACACACTCGTCACAAATGTAAACTGACGGACCTGCGATTAGCTTGCGAACTTCGTGCTGACTTTTGCCACAGAAAGAGCAATACAGCAATTTGCCGCTGCCACTTTCTTTGCTTTTATCTGTCATTCGCTAACCTCTTAGCCTTTACTCTTTATGAATCAGTGTATATCAAATTTAGCCAAAATGCGCTGGCTAAATTATTCGCCGCGATGGCTCAACACTGCATCCACAATACCGTATTCTACCGCTTGATCTGACGACATGAAGTTGTCACGATCTGTATCACGTTCAATCACTTCAAGAGGTTGGCCAGTGTGCTCCGCTAATAGATTATTTAGCTTATGCTTGATGGTCAAAATTTCTTGTGCATGAATTTGGATATCAGAAGCCTGACCTTGGAAGCCACCAAGTGGTTGGTGGATCATCACACGTGAGTTAGGCAGAACATAACGCTTACCTGGCGCACCACCTGCAAGCAGGAATGCACCCATTGAGCAAGCTTGACCCATACATACAGTGCTTACATTTGGCTTGATGAACTGCATAGTGTCGTAAATAGACATACCTGCTGTCACGCTACCGCCTGGAGAGTTGATGTATAGGAAAATATCTTTATCTGGATTTTCAGATTCTAGGAAAAGTAGTTGAGCCACGACAAGGTTTGCCATGTGGTCTTCCACTTGACCCGTTAAAAAAATCACGCGCTCTTTAAGTAAGCGTGAGTAGATGTCGTAAGAGCGTTCACCACGGGAAGTTTGTTCAACCACCATTGGTACTAGCGCGTCAATAATTGGCGACATTGCATTTTTTTCTTGGTAGCTCATATTCTTATGTCCCTAAAATAAATGGCCCGGATGATGGGTATCATACGGACCATTGTTAGCAGAATAGTTAACGATAAGTCAACCTTCTACGCAAGATATTGCTTATTAAGCTGCAGGCTGTTGGTTAAGTAGCTCGTTGAAGCCTACTTCTTTCTCAGTAACCTGTGCTTTAGCGATGATCGCGTCGATAGCTTGCTCTTCTAGAGCAACGTTACGCATGTTGTTCATCATTTGCTCGTTTTGCTCGTAGTAAGCAACAACTTCTGATGGATCTTCGTATGCAGTCGCCATTTCTTCGATTAGCGCTTTCACTTTCTCGTCATCCGCTTTTAGCTCTTCAGACTTGATCACTTCACCTAGTAGAAGGCCAACCACTACGCGACGTTTAGCTTGCTCTTCGAATAGTTCACGTGGAAGCTGTGCAGCAGCTTCTGGGTTACCGCCGAAGCGTTGTGCAGCTTGTTGACGTAGAACGTGGATCTCTTGGTCGATAAGTGCAGCAGGAACGTCGATGTCGTTTTGCTCAACTAGACCGTCGATTGCTTGCTCTTTGATGCGGTTCTTAACAGCTTGCTTAAGCTCGCGCTCCATGTTCTTGCGAACTTCAGCTTTAAGAGCGTCAACACCACCTTCAACAACACCAAACTTAGCAACGAACTCGTCGTTTAGTTCTGGAAGTTCACGTGCTTCAACTTTGTTCACTTTGATTGCGAACTTAGCTGCTTTGCCTTTTAGGTTTTCAGCGTGGTAATCTTCTGGGAAGTTTACGTCGATTTCGAATTCCATACCTTTAGTTTTACCTTCGATACCGTCTTCGAAACCTGGGATCATACGACCTGCGCCCATTTCTAGAGGGAAGTTCTCAGCTTTACCGCCTTCGAACTCTTCACCGTCGATAGAGCCAACGAAATCGATGCTTACGCGCTTACCAGCTTCTGCTGCTTCTTCAACTTCAGTCCAAGTCGCTTGTTGCTTACGTAAAGTTTCGATCATCTCTTCTACGTCTGCATCTTTAACTTCTGTTGTTGGTTTTTCAACAGTGATGCTTTCTAGGCCTTTAAGCTCAACTTCTGGGTAAACTTCGAAAGTTGCAGTGAATACTAGATCTGCGCCTTCGTTGTTTTCAACAGGTGCGAAAGTTGGTGCGCCAGCTGGGTTGATTTTCTCTTTTACGATCGCTTCGATGAAGTGACGTTGCATAACTTCACCAAGAACGTCTTGACGTACTGCTTTGCCGTACATCTTAGCAACCATTTTTAGAGGCACTTTACCCTTACGGAAGCCATCGAAACGACGGTTTTTAGCGATGTTGCGTAGTTCAGCTGTTACAGCGTCTTCGATGTTTGCGGCTGGAACAGTAATGTTTAGACGGCGCTCTAGGCCTTCTAGCGTTTCAACAGTAACTTGCATTATATATAAACCTCTAAAGTGGCTCGGTTTTTCGAGCGTATGAGCGAGAATCTTTGAGTTCACGCTTCATCCTTGTGTAGTGTTCCGTCCGAACACCTAATTTAAAACGAGTATCGATGTTGTAAATCAACACCTGACTAATCAGTGATATCTTCAACGAAACGCCAAAGGTATCTCCTATTAGCCTCAGGACAGAATTTTAGACGCGACATTCTAGCGATCTGTCGCTACCCTGTCGAGCCAATAGCCACTATGTGGACATTGTCTGCGCTAAATTCTCGAATACCGACTCAAATATCTGCGAAAAATGTCATTTCAACACCGCTTTACCCGAGCCAGCATATCTAGAATGGGGACAATAGCGACTTTTTCAAGAGAATCGACTGCTTTTTTTATTGAAAAGCGTAAAAAGAGATCTTGCTCTTGTTTTACTCCACAGAGTTGAAAACTAACCCCCCATTCTCTCCTACAAAACATTAACATTTCGTTACGTAAACCAAAAAACAGGTCAAGGAGCAAAAGGATGGCACAGCGAAATTGTATTCTACTGATTTTTTTCGCCTTCTATCTCTTTTTTGCACTCGTTGGTGGTCGCTGGGTGTGGTACAGCAGTTACCAATCTCTACTCGACAAACATCAAGCTCAACTCGAGCGGTTTTCCAACCATATACAGAACAAACTCGATAAATACGCCCATATTCCGCAACTGCTTTCCAAAGATGAACCACTGATTGAAGCTCTGCTTAACCCAACCAACACTGCCCAGTTGGAAATCACTAACCGTTACCTTGAGTCCGTGAACCATGTCATTGAAGCCGCTGATACTTACCTTATTGATAAATGGGGGACGACTATCGCCGCGAGTAACTGGCGTAAAACACGTTCGTTTATTGGTCGAAACTTTGCATTTCGCCCCTACTTTAAACAAGCCGTCATCGGCGAGAGCAGCCAATATTACGCCCTAGGTTCAACCTCTGGTAAGCGAGGCTATTACTACTCCTACCCTATCGCCTACGCTGGAGGGGTCATTGGGGTCATCGTGGTCAAAATGGATTTAGACAAAATTGAAGATAACTGGCAGCATCCAAAAAGTATTTTTGTTGCCAATGATCCATACGGGATTGTCTTTATGAGCAGTCGCAATGACTGGCTATTTAAAAGCTTACAGCCGCTCAACGATATCCAAAAAGCAGAACTGTGGGCTAATCGACAATATCTAGATACTTCCGTTAAATCACTGAATTTTATCGGCAGCTTGGATGCCCCCCACTCAGAGGTAAAACAAGGTTACCCTTATAATAAAGGCACTCTGGTGGTCTCTTCGTTGTCTTTGCCTGAGCTTAAACTGACGATTCGCGTCCTGTCTCCCAAACAGAGCGTTGTTTGGTTAACGTTAGGCTATCTACTGATACTCACGCTTACCTTTACGATATTGTTCTTAATCGGGCAACTCGTTTATCACCGTCAACAACGCCGTTTACATTTTGAGCGAATACAACAGAAAGCCAATCAACAGCTCGAGTATCAAGTCATGGCTCGAACTGCTGAATTACAGGCCGAAATTGCACAGCGAACAGAAACAGAACAAACCTTGCGCATCACTCAAGATGAACTGGTTCAAGCCGCCAAACTCGCAGTATTGGGGCAAATGTCTGCGAGCATCAGTCATGAGTTAAATAACCCACTGGCGGCAATCCGTAGCTTTGCAGAAAACGGTAAGCGATTCTTGCACCAAGAAAAGCTTGATCGGGTGAAAGACAATCTAACCCGAATCTCTGCCCTCACTGATAGAATGGCAAAGATCAGCCAACAATTGCGCTCCTTTGCCAAAAAAACCAGTGGTAACGAGCTCGTCCATACTCGCCTCTTTCCTGTTATCGCTTCTGCAAAAGAACTGATGAAGCCAGCATTCAAATCAGCACAAGTAACGTTAGAAACGGACGTGTTAGGACAAGATATCGATGTGTACATCAATACCATTCAACTCGAGCAAGTGTTGGTCAATTTGCTGACCAATGCGATAGAGGCACTCAAAGATCAAGAAGATAAACAAGTGCGATTGTCTGTGAAACGGGACAGCGAATTCGAGCGTGTTTGGATCCATATCGACGATAACGGCGCAGGGTTTGGCGATTTTACGCTTACTGAGTTGTGCGAACCTTTCTTAACCACCAAACAAAATGGTTTAGGTTTGGGGCTTTCTATCTCACAACAAATCTTGGCCGGTATGAACGGGAAATTAAGCGCACAGAATAGAGAACAAGGTGGGGCTCGATTCTCTCTTTGCTTACCTATTGTTTCACCACTCGCCGAACAACCAGAAGGATAAGACCATGTGCCAGGTGTTTTTTATCGATGACGAAGTTGATCTCAGGCTAGCCATTGAGCAAACCTTCGAACTGGCCGACATCGAAGCCAAATTTTTTCCGGATGCAGAGTCCGCTTTAATTGCCATACAACAAGACGAAGAAGTTGGCGTAGTGGTCACTGACATTTGCTTGCCGGGTATTTCTGGCATGGATTTGCTTACTACGCTGACCCAACGCGATGTGAATCTACCAGTGATCATGATTACTGGACATGGTGATATTACCATGGCGGTTCACGCACTCCATCAAGGCGCATACGACTTTATCGAGAAGCCCTTTGCGCCGGAGCACTTAGTTGAAACCGTTAAACGTGCCATTGAGAAACGCCAGTTAACCAATGAAAACGAAAAACTACGTCAATCCCTGAAAGCCAGTCAAACCCTTGGTCCGCGTATTATTGGAGAAACCACAAGTATCCAGATGCTACGTGATACCATCACTCACATTGCTGACACAGATGCGGATATTTTGTTGTTTGGCGAAACAGGGACAGGTAAGGAACTGATTGCCCGCTCCCTACACGAACAAAGCTCTCGTCGTAACCAAAACTTTGTCGCGGTGAACTGTGGTGCCGTACCTGAAAATCTCATCGAGAGCGAACTTTATGGTCACGAAAAAGGCGCATTTACCGGAGCAGATCGTCGCCGAATAGGCAAGTTTGAATTTGCTCAAGGTGGCACCCTGTTTTTGGACGAAATCGAGTCAATGCCGATTCAGGCGCAAATTCGATTACTTAGAGTGTTGCAAGAGCGAGTGATTGAGCGCGTTGGTTCGAATGAACTGTTACCGCTCGATATTCGTGTTATCGCAGCCACCAAAGTTGACCTAAGACAAGCGGCTGAAGAAGGCACATTTCGTCAAGACCTTTACTATCGTCTAAACGTCGTGACCTTAGACTTACCCCCACTACAGGAGCGCAAAGAAGACATCCCCGCACTGTTCCACCATTTTCTGTTGGTTGCTGCTTCACGCTACGGCAAAACCTCCCCTAGCCTCTCTTCTCAAGATCTCGCACAGCTTATGGCTCATGATTGGCCGGGCAATGTCCGTGAACTTCGTAATGCTGCCGAGCGTTTTGTTTTATTAGGTAAGCTGATGCAACTCGGTCAAACTACACCCACTGAAAGCACCGCCCTAAGCCTCGCGGAGCAAGTCGCTGAGTTTGAGAAAGCGGCCATCGAAAGTGCATTACTGGAAAACAGCGGCAGCATCAAGCAGACCATGGAGCAATTGAATGTCCCTCGAAAAACTCTCTATGACAAAATGCAACGCTATCAACTAGATAAGGGCCTGTATAAATAAAATGCACCACGTCATTTGTGGTTATCTTTAGCTTGAGCCATACTTTTGCCAAATAAGCAGGCGAGGTCATATTGGTATGGGTGAAAAAACTAAGATACCTATCATTACTGATACTGTGATGGTCGATGGGCACTATCAAGAAGAGCGACGTTCAAGAGAAGATCGACGTAAAATCCGAAAAAAGTGGACGGGGTATGAGCGAAGGGTAGCCGCTGATCCACGATTACAGGCTCGCAAGTCAATTTACGAAGAGGTGTGAAGATTCACACCTCTTGTATTTTGGAGAAAAGTTGCTGTTACTTAGTGATGATTTCTGGCCCCATTAAGGTGGTTGGCAACCACGTTGATACCCAAGGTACGTACGTCACTATGATTAAGAAGAGGAACATTACCCCTACCCATGGCAGCGCCGCTTTCACTACCTGCATCATCGACATCTTCGCCACCCCGGCAGTCACAAATAAGTTGAGTCCGACGGGTGGGGTTATCATGCCAATCTCCATGTTCACTACCATCATGATACCGAGGTGAATTGGGTCGATGCCCAAAGCAATCGCAATCGGGAACACCAAAGGCGCTACGATAATCAGCAGGCCAGATGGCTCCATAAACTGGCCACCAATCAGTAACAAAACGTTGACCACAATTAGGAAAGTAATCGGACCAAGACCCGCTGAAAGCATCGACTCCGTGATCATTTGCGGAATGCGTTCTTCAGTCAGTACGTGTTTCAAAATCAACGCGTTGGCAATGATGAACAGCAGCATGATAGTCAACTTGCCCGCTTCGTATAACGTGTGTTTGGTGTCTTTATGCACGAAGGTTTGGAAGATTTTAACCAGCGCGGGTTTGGTATTTTTCTTATCAGCAAATGGCCCCATGTCTTTGTAGACAAAGTTAGCGATAAAGAACGAGTATACCGCCGCAACGGCAGCAGCTTCCGTCGGAGTAAAAATACCACCGTAGATACCGCCAAGAATGATCACCACCAGCAATAAGCCCCAGCTCGCGTCTTTAGCGGCATCGAAAGTTTCTTGCCAACCGACAAACGGTTGCTTAGGCAGATTCTTAATACGCGCTGCGATGTAGATGGCAATCATCAGCATCACTCCTGCCAGTAGCCCAGGAATCACGCCTCCTAAAAACATCCGTCCTACCGATACGTCAGTTGCTGCTGCGTAAACCACCATGACAATGGAAGGGGGGATCAAAATACCCAACGTCCCCGCATTACAAATCACGCCTGCCGCAAACTCTTTGGAATAACCGTTTTTGATCATCCCTGCGATAACGATACTACCGATTGCCACCACCGTTGCCGGAGACGAACCTGACAGCGCAGCGAACATCATACACGCCACCACAGATGCCATCGCCAGACCGCCACGGAACCAACCAACAATAGCGATGGCGAAACGGATGATGCGCTTCGCAACGCCACCAGTAGACATGAAGCTTGAAGCCAAAATAAAGAAAGGGATCGCTAACAGCGTGTAGTGACCAGCAAAGGCATTAAACAACGTTTGGGCCACCGAAGCCAAAGAGGCGTCCGAGTGCATCAACAGGAAAAGAATACTGGCAAGGCCCAGCGAGACGGCAATTGGCACACCAATCAGCATGAAGCCAATAACCATCAAGAATAACAACAGAATATCCATGATTTATTGCTCCTTACTGTTGGATTTTGAAGACGAACCGCTTGGCATCGGATCGGCGGCTTCGCTAAGTGCTTCTTTCAGCGTTTCCAGCTCTTCTTCCGCTTCATGGCCAGCAATCAAACGGTCGAGTTTGCCCGTGGCGATTTGCCAAGTAATTTGCACAAAACGGAACGTTAGTAGCGCCATGCCAAGTGGCAGCGCAAAATAAGGGATAAAGCGTGGCAGTTTCTCATAGCGTTCGCCTTCATTGAGCCAATCTGCTAAGAACTGAAACATCTCTGGCATTGGAATATCGTCGGTTTCATACCATGCGCGTTCTGTTGCAAACGGATACCAATAGTTCCAAGAACCAATCAGAAGTAGAACGGAAAACGCCAAACAGCAAGCAGCGGCTAGAAGTGCAAAAATCTTACGTTTACGCTCCGACACCATATTGATGATCACATCAACACCAATATGAAAATGTTTTTTCACACCGTAAGATGCCCCCACCAACACCATCCACGCAAACATGAATACGGTAAGTTCTAACGCCCATAGAATATTGTCGTTGAAGACATAACGAAAAATTACATTGGCAAAAGTGAGCAGCGTCATCGCACCAAGAAAGAAAGCAATCAGCGTTTCTTCAATGGCATCCGTGATTCGCCCTGCCTTGGCAAAAAAAGTCTGTTCCATAATTACATCACATCATTATTGGGAAAGAATGGCCCTCTCCCATCTCGAAGTACGTGAGGGCCAATAATGTTGTTACTGTTGGTTAGATGCTAAAGCGGCATCAATAAGATCCGTACCAATGTCTTTCTCAAACTTCTTCCATACCGGTTGAAGGGCCGTCACCCACTCTTGGCGTTGCTCAGGTGTCAGAGTACGAACCACACCCCCCGCTTCAATGATGTTGTTCTTATTAGCAAGGTTAACTTCGGTCGATTCCGCATTACGTTGCGCGGTGACTTCTTGAATGATGGTATTGAGTTGCTCACGTTGATCGTCTGGTAGTTTTTTCCAGAAATCGTTCGATGTTACGACTAGATAATCGAGAATGCCGTGGTTAGTTTCTGTAATGCCGTCTTGCACTTCGAAGAACTTCTTACCGTAGATGTTTGACCAAGTGTTCTCCTGACCATCGATAACCTTGGTTTGCAAGCCGCCATACACTTCTTTAAACGACATTTTTTGTGGGTTTGCGCCAAGCTGCTCGAACTGGGCAACCAAAACGTCCGATGCTTGCACGCGGAACTTCAAGCCTTCTGCGTCACTTGGCAACATCAACGGTTTGTTTGCTGACATCTGCTTCATGCCGTTATGCCAGAACGCCAAGCCCTGCAATCCACGACGTTTCATCGCGTTCTTTAGCTTTTCACCTGATTCTGAGTTTTGGAAACGGTCGACCGCTGCCACATCTTCAAACAGGAATGGAAGGTCAAAGATGCGGTACTTCTTGGTGAATTTCTCAAACTTAGAAAGAGAAGGGGCAGCGAGTTGAACATCCCCATTAAGCAGCGCTTCCAGCACTTTGTTGTCATCGTAAAGGGTCGAGTTTGGAAAAACCTGCATACAAACTTTGCCGTTCATCTCTTCGTTAACACGTTTTTCCAGTAGCGAAGCAGCAATGCCTTTCGGGTGTTTGTCGGTGTTGGTTACGTGACTGAACTTAATCACGGTTTCACCCGGATCACAGTTTGCAGCAGCGTTAAAACTGGTGACAGCAAGAGCGGATACAGACAAAAGGGTTAGAGGCTTAAACATTATTATTCTCCTTGTTGAATCACATCCCATCCTTTCCATGAGTACCTAAAATGGGTAGAGGGTGATGGGTACGGATGTATGACAAGGAGCAAGTAACAGACCAATTCATTTAAATCATAAATATCATGCACTTATATTCATAGAGATAAAGAATGGGAATTCAGAGGGGTAAAACCCACCCATACAAACCTGAGTGATGGGTGGAAAATGACCCATTTAAGAAGAGCAGCTGATTTCCATTTTCTTGCCCCATTCTGGTGGCAACTTGGCGTAATCATCAAACTCTGGGTGTTCATCGAAAGGGTGCTTTAAAATCTCCGCGAGGCGATTTATTTCGGTGAAGTCCCCAATTTCTGCTTTGTCGATAGCCAACTGAGCCAAGTAGTTACGCAGAATGTATTTCGGATTGACCCGACGCATTCGCTCACAGCGCTGCTCACTTGTTACCACTTCACCTTGCTGATCCACTTCCAACTCACAACGTGCAAGGTACAAATCTACCCATGCGCTCGCCGCATCTCGATCAATACATAAATCGACCACCGCTTGGGGCGCTTGGGTATCAAGATAAGAAAGCTCGCGGAAAAAACGAGTGTAGTCGGTCTTGTTTTGATTTAAGAGTTCAAACATCGCCTCAAACAAACGTCCATCTTCATCCACCTTGGTATGAAGCCCAAGTTTGGCGCGCATCAGTTCGCTGAACTTCTGACTTAAACGAACTTCAAATTGCCCCAATGCGGCTTCTAGATCTTCTCGCTCCACTAGCGGAGATAACGCATGCGCCAATGCGGACAGATTCCAAAGTGCAACTCTCGGCTGTTGATCAAATGCGTAACGTCCTTGGTAATCTGAATGGTTACAAATGTAGTTTGGATCGTAATCGTCAAGGAAACCAAACGGACCATAATCAAAGGTTTGCCCGAGAATCGACATGTTATCGGTATTCATGACGCCATGAGCAAAACCGTAGGCTTGCCAAAACGCAATCATTACAGCGGTTTTATCCACGATAGCCTCAAACATCGCTGCATACGGCTTTTCGGTTTGAACGCACTCTGGGAAATACCACTCAATGACTTTGTCAGCCAACAGTTTTTGCTCGGCCAATTGATTGGTATAGAAAAAATGCTCGAAATGACCAAAGCGGATATGCGTTTCTGCTATGCGGATCAACAGAGCGCCGTATTCCATCTTCTCACGATAAACCGGCGTGTTACTGTCCATCATACCGAGCGCTCTGGTGGTCGGAATACTCAAACCCGCCATGGCCTCGCTACACAAATATTCACGAATAGTAGAGCGTAGCACCGCCCGACCATCACCCATGCGGGAATACGGCGTCAGCCCTGCCCCTTTTAAATGAATATCAAACCAAGTGCCATCTTGGTGCTGAATTTCAGCCAAAAGCAAACCGCGCCCATCGCCCAAATCTGGGTTGTAAACGCCAAATTGATGGCCTGCATATTTCATGGCTAGCGGAGCAAAAGATCCAAATTCTCTTTGCCCGGCAAACACATTCAACAATTCATCATCGGCTTGTCTTGGCAAACCAAACTGCAAAGCCAAATCACGATTCCAAACGACCCAACGCGGATTGTCTAAAGGCTGTGGCGCAACGCGAGTAAAAAATGCAGACGGCAGCTCACTGAAGCGATGGGTGAAATTGACCCCTTCCCAGATGGACATAATGATTCCTTAAGCACAACTTCCTGTTTATGAGTATACGCCGTGTATAACGCCACTTTCAGCCATGAATTGTTCATGGGTATTGCGTATTTTTTGCATAGAAGTAGATAAGAAACGTAATGATAAATAATGACAATGCGAGTTTCTCTACTCTTTACGCGTAGAGAAACTCGCATTACTAATAAAAGATCATTGTGTTGTTAAAAAGATTAACCAGTTAGCACATTGTCCTCTGGGTACTTGATCAACGTCGGTTCAGGACGAGCTAGCATGTAAGCAAGCGTGAGAGGCCCGATACGTCCGATGATCATCACCACAATCATGATGTATTTACCGGGCTCCGACAACTCTGCAGTTAACCCCGCCGTTAACCCTACTGTGGCAAATGCCGATATAGTTTCAAACATCACTTTATCAAAAGCGGCCTTTTCGGTGATCATCAGCAAAAACATCGCGGTGGTAAGAATCGCGCCACTGACAACAATGATCGCCAGCGATTTAGTCACCGTTGACCAGTTCACGGTACGTTTGAAGATCACCACGTGTTTCTTCTGGCGAAGAAATGCCCACGTCGCTATAAACGCAACAGCAAAAGTAGAGACCTTGATACCACCGCCGGTTGAGGTTGAGCCTGCGCCAATCAACATGAGCACAATCATCACCAGCAAGGCTGGTTGAGTGAACTGTGCAAGATCTACGCTATTAAAGCCCGCAGTACGTGCACTTGCTGATTGAAAAAACGCCGCTAACCATTTCCCTGCTATCGGTAGAGATTCCATCGTGTTGGGATTATGTCTTTCCAGAAGCCAGAACAATAGCGTACCAACAATAAGCAGCACTGGTGTCGCGATCAGCATAATCTTTGTGTGTAATTGCAAAAAGTGAAAGCCACGACGCCAATGCAGCCACAAATCACCAATAACGGTAAAGCCTAAGCCACCGAAGATAAACAGCCCCGCAAGTGTGAAGATAACCACAGGGTCATTCACAAAGCTCATCATATTGTCAGAAAACAGTGCAAACCCTGCATTGTTAAACGCCGAGATAGAGTGGAAAAGCGCGTAGAACATCCCCGTCTGCCATCCCATTTCTGGAACCCAGCGGAATGAAAGAAAGAGGAAGCCTATCATCTCAGCCACCAAAGCAAAGGTAACGATACTTTTTACCAATCGACGTAAGTTAACTTGGCGATCTTGCCCTAACGCTTCTTTCGCCAGACCTTGTTGACGCAAACTTAGACGTACTCCAAACATATAGAGCAAAACCGCAGATAACGTCATTTGGCCCAATCCACCAATTTGCATCAAGCACATTAGCAAAATTTTGCCCGCCAACGTAAAGTGCTGTCCCGTATCGACAACACCTAACCCCGTCACACTGATCGCAGAGGTTGCGGTAAATAGCGCATCCGTCATGGACAACCCAGTCACGGAGAATACGGGCAATGTCAACAGCACCGCCGATGGTAATAGCACACCAAGAAAACTCAGCAATATAATGCGCGGCTCGCTGCCTTTCGCTTTATCTCGTTTGCTCTCTGGGACGTAAAAGACACCTCTCTGATAAAAGTGCTTCATAATGATCGCAGCTTGCTCGCTAATTTGTCTTGTGGGCCAACCACGATGATCAAGTCGCCGATTTCAAGCATCGTACTCAATTCTGGCGCTTTGGTAATTTCTGGACCACGTTTAAAGCCCAGCACCTGTACACCTTCCTCTTTAAACAGCGCCAATTCGCCTAACGTTTTTCCCATCCACCGTGAGCCAATCACAAACTCTGTCATGGCGAGTCCACTGCCTAGTGGGTGAAATTCCAATACACGTTGATCAAGCATTTTACGCGCAACTCGAATACCCATATCACGCTCTGGCATAATGATGTGATCTGCGCCAATCTTCTGCAAAACGCGGGCTTGAAAGCGATCATTGGCTTTCACCCAAACCGATTTCACCCCTGCCTCTTTGGCAATCAAGGTGGCGAGGATGCTGGCATTAACATCAGCACCAATGGCGATCATAACCATGTCATAATCATCCAGCTTTAGTTCCGCAACCGTCTCTTCATGAGTACAGTTAGCCACGAGCGCTTGGCTCACAAAACTGGCGGCTTCTTTCACTCGATCTTCGTTAATGTCTACTGCTAAAACTTGAGAGCCGGAATCTTGCAGTTCTTTACATACAGCCAAGCCGAAACGCCCCAGACCTATTACCGCAAATTGCTTATAACCCGTTTTCATTCATGCCTCGTTTATGCGTTTAATAGCAGGCGCGAAAGTCTGTGCCTATTCCCTATCATCGGCAAACAAGACGACAAGAAATTGACAAAAGATTAACTCAAACTTTCCGCACATTCTTTCTACAGCGTAAGACACAATGACAATTTTTTCATAGTTAACCGCTGCTAAATCAACAAAATACCCAGTCGCCTCACAGTTAGACCGTTGCCGAACTCATCAATGTGACCGAAAAGTCCGCACATAAATTGGTGTTAATTCGGATACGTAAGCTCCCAGCTTGTTACGCAGCAACCATTGCTAAGAGTAAGGGATAGATTGCAAATAAAAAAACCGCATCGAAATGCGGCTTGTTTTTATTTGAGATCTCAACGAAAGGGATTCACACGGAACTAGTTCGCGTTAGGCTTTTCATCGTTGTCGCGACGAGAACGCTGATCTTGTGGCTTGCGTTTGTTCTTCGGTACGTAGTTCAGGATCGAAATCGGTACTGGTTTTCTTGGTGCAAAGCCTTCGATTTCCACACGCTCTAGCAGGTGGCCAAGGCGGCTTTCAATCATGCATAGATTTTTGAAATCGTCTTTTGATACCAATGAAATGGCTTCACCTTGCGCACCAGCACGTCCGGTACGACCAATACGGTGTACATATTCATCCGCAGGGAAAGGCAAATCGTAGTTGATGACCACTGGTAAGTTATCAATATCAATACCGCGCGCCGCCACGCCTGTTGCCACTAGGTATTGAATTTCACCCGCTTTAAATTGCTCAATCAACTCTTGGCGAACACGTTGGTTGCGACCACTGTGGAAGGCTTCTGCCACAATGCCACGCTTTTCTAGCTGAGTAACCAGCTTCGCCGCACCGTGTTTAGTTTCGATAAACACCAACACTTGCGACCAGTTGTTCTGAGTCAGCATGTGGCTCAATAACGACGATTTCATGTCTTTATCGACGGTGGTGATCCATTGCTTGATGTTTGATTTCGATGCGCTGTGCTTAGCAATCGTGATTTCTTCTGGGTCGACAATCGCGTTCTTGGCCAAATCGCGAACTGGATTCGATAACGTTGCAGAAAACAGCAGACTTTGCACGTCCTCAGGCAAACAATCAACGATCTTATCAATCGCATCGATGAAGCCCATATCCAGCATCTTGTCCGCTTCATCCAGCACCAGCATTTCCACTTCATCAAAGTGAATGGCGCGCTGGCCATAAAGGTCAATCAAACGACCAGGTGTACTTACGACAATATCAACGCCTTCAATCAGTGCTTGTTTTTGCGGGGCGTAATCCACACCACCAAACATCGCCATTGAACGAAGTGGTAAGTTCTTACCGTACGCTTCAATGCTCTGATGAACCTGAAGTGCGAGCTCACGCGTTGGGGTTAAGATGATCGCGCGTGCACGCTTTTTACGTTGCGTTTCCCCTTTACTGAGTTTTTCTAAAATCGGCAATACAAAGCTCGCCGTTTTACCGGTGCCCGTTTGCGCTGCCGCAATCAGATTGCTACCACGCAGAACAATTGGAATGGCTTTTTGTTGGATAGAAGTCGGTTTTTCATAACCCAGCGCCAACACTGCATCAGTGATTGGTGTGCTTAAACCAAGCTTAGAAAATGGCATAGAAACGTCTCAACAGAGGAAATGGGCGCGTAGTGTATCAGAATCCGTACTAAGTAACAGAACCATTCCTCTGCACTTCATCCCCCACATTCAATAAACAAATTCTATCCTATTAATAAGGCATTCTATTGTTGCAGCGTGATGATGTATTCGCGACTTCACGTTTCTGATTCCCGAACCTCGCTATGCTGATGAGGTGTAGATTACTGGAAAAATCATGGACATTTTACTACTCGTTGGATTGATCGCGCTCAATGGCGTGTTTGCCATGTCTGAAATTGCGTTAGTCACCGCCAAAAGTGGCCGCCTAAAAAAGATTGCTGAACACAGCTCGCCTGCTCGTCTCGCCCTGCAACTAAAAAACAATCCAACGCTATTTCTCTCTACGATTCAAATCGGCATCACTGTGATAGGCATTCTTAGCGGGATCTTTGGAGAAGCCACATTATCTGTTCCTTTTGAGCACTGGCTCGTTGCCCAAGGGCTGGAGAGCGAAATCGCGACCGTGCTTGCCACCTCTACGGTTGTTATCCTCATTACCTACTTTGCGATTGTCATTGGCGAGCTGGTTCCGAAGCGCTTTGCCCAAAACAACGCTGAGCACATCGCCATTATCGTTGCCTACCCTATTCATTGGCTAGCCAAGCTCACCACCCCATTTGTGATACTTCTGACCCGTTCCACCGACGCCTTGCTCATGTTATTCGGTCAAAATGGCAATAGTGAGGCGGTAACAGAAGAAGATATCTTTGCCGTAGTCAGCGAAGGATCAGAATCCGGTGCGATTGAGCCTCAAGAACAACTGATGATAAGAAATTTACTGCTACTGAATGACCGCCTCGCTCTATCGTTGATGACACCAAGATGTGACATTCACTTTCTCGATGTGGATCAACCGATAGACTCTATTCTCAAACATTTGCGCCAAACTCAACACTCCGTTTGGCCGGTATGCAAAGGTGGGCTCGACAAAATCATTGGCACCATTTCCTCCAAAGCCCTGCTGGATGAATACGATCACCTCTCCATCACTCGTCTGGGTAAGCTCGTCAAAAGGCCACTTTTTGTCCCTGAATCCATGAAAGGCCTACCATTGCTTAATCATATGCAGCAAACCAGCACCGAAATGGTCTTTATCGTTGATGAGTATGGGGATGTACAAGGCTTGGTGACCCACTATGATTTGCTGAAATCCATCGCGGGAGAACTGGGCATGGCACCCCAGCAAATTTGGGCGAAGAAACAAAAAGACGGCAGTTGGCTAATGGACGCATTAATCCCTCTCAATGAACTGAAGCACAAGCTCGCGCTTAGTCACATTGAAGGGGAAGAAAGTGAAGGCTTCCAGACACTTAATGGTTTGCTTACCTGGTTGCTTGGCCGAGTACCCAAACAAGGAGAGATAGTCGTATACCAAGAGTGGCGCTTTGAGGTACTGCACGTACGAAACCACCGCATCATACAGGTAAGAGTAACCGAAACTGAGCCAGTGAAAGAGGCGGAGCTTGAGCACTGATAGAATAGCCTCCGTACTGGAGGCTATTCTATTATCGAGGAAGAACATATTTCGGCTAAACAATCACCACTCGGCAATACAAAGTCGGCTTTTCACACCACGAATTTGTAATCCCATAGCCTCAAATACCTGTTCAAAATCCTGACAAGAGGCTGGGATGTTAGGTAAAGACAACGATGCTTCAGTAAAAAACGACTGGTTTAGGGTGCCTGATTCACCCCATGCCAACTCCCACCAATCCAAAATGCGTTGCTTTGAGGTATTCAATCGAGACACTGCAGGAAGCCGATCACGCTTGTTTAAATTTTCCGTTTTAGAGGTTGGTAGAAGATTCCATTTATCATTGTTCGGCCAATATGCAAAAGGCAAACAATGATCGACGTGATATTCATTGCGTAACTTACGACCGCTCCAAACACTGATTATCTCAGATTGACTAGAGCGCAATTCTTCTACCCTCTTGCGCACGGTGCGAGTGTCGTGGTCTTTATCAATCCAAACCAAACAATCGTGATACGTTTGTAGTGTGATTCCTCGTTCTTGGTTTGAGCTGAAACGCTGCATTTCAAGAATCCATTGGTTAACCACCAGCGGCTCAATCCAAGAGTGATAGAGCCTAAAGCAATCCCACAAACTCTCATCAAGAACAAATTGGCCATAGCTTTCAAGAAAAGTCCCATCAATAACGATCGAGTCTTTATGCTTCTTCGAGGAACGAACCATTTCGAAATACGGGTTCGATTTATCACCTTGATAAGTGTAAGTCACTGGCCCGTCTTTTATGGTTTTTAAGCTGTCTTTGATCGCTTTGTCTAAAGCCACTACATCATCCCCAAAGAAAGCAGTACCAATCGCTAAATCATCAGGGCTCAAGTGAAAAAGCTTCCCCCAACCATCAGGCTTAATAAAACCAAGCCCTTTTGATGCATTGGAACTTTGCTGAATATTTTCTTTGTCGATGAGACGCTTAAACTGACGAATCCAATACAGACCAACCAACCCAAGAGGAATCGCAACCCTGCCATCAGTCCGATCAATCACTGCTCCTGAGTGTGCGTCAGCAATACGCAATAAGGTTCTCAGTAACGCTAACTTATAAGTGGCGGATTTTGAATCATTAACAATGATATGACGCACTTTGTTTAGGTCACCTGAGCCATCATCAGGTAAAGACATCACGACAGTTTGCCAGTACACATTATCTCGTTTGAGCTGATCGTCACTGTCAGATATGTGCCTCACCATAAGAGCACTGTTCTTTGAAAGTTGTTCTAACTCTTGAACGGAGACTGGGTAAGCTTTTCGCCCATCAGTAAACTCGCCATGACGAAGACTAATCACCAACCGTCCGTTGGGCGCTAGCAAGTTGGAGAGCTTACGAAAGGCACGCTCACGATGAGAGGTTGTAAGATGCATCCAGACTGCGCTAACCAAAATCAGGTCAAAACGCAGTCCCAGATTCGTCGTCTTCTCAAGTACTGGTAACGCATCATCTAGCCAAGTAACAGCATCTCCCGTCAAAGACTTTCCTTGCTGCAGCAAAGCCGCGGCTGGCTCAATAGCAATGACTTCACAGCCTTGCACTGACATCCACTTAGCATCTCGGCCAGAACCCGCCCCAACATCTAGGACACGGTCGCCAGAATGAGGCCAAAAGGCTGACCATTCCGCATGCACTTTTTCGAATGTTGTCGAGTTGTATTGCTCCGCTAATGAGCTCGCATTTTGGTTATAGAAACTAGAAGTTGAGGACATAAAGGTAAGACTGCAATTAAACTAAACACATAGTAAGTGCTATTGATTGCAAAGACTAGAAGGTAGTGCAAAAGTTGTAGGGAACGTTACGCTAAAAAGTATGGTGACCAAAAACGACAAAACCCCGATAGCTCATTGAGCTATCGGGGCTTCTAAATAAATGGCACGCCCTGCAGGATTCCTAACGCCTATTCATCACCTTACTCAAAGCTAAACTCTGGCTAACTTATCGTTAAAAATCAATAACAAATGATCAAAATTTAAATTACTACAGTTGATACTGTCTACTCAATTTATACCGAGTTTTCGCTCGTTAATGTCACTAAGGCGTAACCAAGTTTCCCCTTAATAGACTACGCCACTTGTTGCCTTATTCTTCTAAGTGCAGTTCTGCCATCGTAGATATAATTTCAGAGTCTGAGAGCATATTTAGCAAGAGGCCAAGTTGGCTATCGTTGTCATTTAGCTCGGCATAAAGTGCGCGAAACTTGCGTCATCTGTTATTGGGATACCGACTGCACTTTTCGCAATGCGCTGCAATCTGCGGGTATCAGTATTAGGCGGGTTCTCACTGAATCTCTTGAAATTAAGACATCGTATAATTTGCCTTTACCTACAATTAAATCAACAAGAGGAAAATTGAGTGAGTCGTTTTGCAATTCTGAACGGTAAGTTCACCTATTTTATTAGAGATTTTGGTAATGAAAAAAAGATTTACATCACTACTATATATATTTGGATTAACTGCTTGCTCACAACAAATGGTGACTATGCTGCCTTCTCAAACTCCTTCTACACATCTGGATTCTAGTGAAGATCTAACTGTTGGTCCGGCTTATATATCGCAACCACAACAAAATGAGACCTACAACATTGATCCTGACTCTCCAGAACAAAACTCTCGGTTTGAAGAACCCGATGCCGAAGTCGCAGAAACACCAGCGTTGGGGGATATTAGTCCGCCTGAAATTATTTACTACGGAGCCAATATTGGTCAGTTTCCTCAAGAAGTACGTGACTGGATAACAAACAAACAATTCTCCCCATCACGTATGGAACCTCTATGGGCACTTGAACCTCACCTTAAAGCATGGTGGAGTGAAGATGGCAACGTGGTACGTTTTGAAGCGAGTTATACCGTTGCTCAAGGTTACCAAGGGGCAGGACAGCGTAAAACATGGGGTAAAAACGCTTACTATTCAGGTGGACAGCTCTCCGGCAGTGGCACTCATTCTAACTATAGATCTTTTAAGAGCAGTTATGACATGAAGTTACTCGCTGAATATTTGTTGGAAAACGACCCAGCTTACGCTGAGGTCATAAATTTTGCTAAGCAACTAAGTAATGAGATTGAGTATGATTGGACTAATTTCAGCGCCTATCAAGGTGCTAAGCCTTCACGCACACCAGGAAAACGGTATGCGGTTTGTTCAGGTTACTCAAGTGAGGTGATGGCAAAAGTACTAGAGCTTGAGTACGTGTCTTCAGTAGAAGAGTGGGCTTCGCCAAATCATAGCTGGAATGTTATCACTCTCGTAGATGGTCGCAGACTCTATTTGGATGTAACTTGGTTCGATAACGAGCATATCAATCATGAGACAGGGGAAATAATTGAAACATCAGACTATGGATGGGCTAATATCACTTTTGATCAAGATGTTTTCAATTATACAGATATTAGTTATGGCACCGAAGACTTTACCCATGCGCATGGTCAATTAGTGAATAAGTTAGAAAAGTAATTTCTCTAAACAAAGATAAAATTAATAATTCCAACATCATCATTAATATCACATTATATGGGAGGCAGGATGAACCAAAACGCTATCTCGATGCAAAACCCATCATGGTGAGCGTGGTAGAGGCTTCCAGTATTCTGATACAGCGATTGAAACTGCCTTGATGATTAAGGGGATATTCTCTCTACCATTGCGTGCTCTTCAAGGTTTTATCGACTCTATCTTTGAGCTATTGGATGTTCCACTAACGTCCCCTGACTACACCTGTACCAGCAAACGCTCGAAGACAGTTCAGGTCAAATATCGCAATAAATCCAGAGGAGCTATTCGTCATATAGCCATTGACTCGACTGGTCTCAAAGTTTTTAGCGAGGGCGAATGGAAGGTGAAAAAGCACGGCGCCGAAAAACGCAGAACTTGGCGCAAACTGCACTTAGCAGTTGATGTAGAAACTCATGAAGCCATTAGTGCAGAAGTTAGTCTTGTAAGTGTTGGCGATAGCGAAGTGCTGCCAACATTACTCAACCCTTTACGTAGAAAGATCCATACCGTATCTGCTGATGGAGCATATGATACAAATAATTGCCATGAGACTCTTAAAAATAAGGGTTGTACTCCGTTGATACCGCCTCGAAAGAATGCGGCGCTTTGGGAAGATGGGCATCCCAGAAATGAAGCTGTAGAGGCTCTTAAAAACGGCACAATAACGGACTGGAAATCTGAGTCTGATTACCACTATCGCTCAATATCTGAGACTGCAATGTCTCGATATAAAGGACTATCCTGCGGTAAATTGAGCTTGAGATGTTACAACGCTGAAGTGGGAGAAATCATGGCAAATGTCAAAGCTATAAATAAAGTCATAGGACTAGATATGCCTGTTAGAAACTAACGATTAGTCAAATTATGGCGTCGTTGACCCTCAAGCTGATTTGATCATATATGGACACTTTAATTATATTACACTAACCTGCTATTATAGGGTGTAAGGAAAACTCTATATTTTCCAGAATACTACACCCATTAAGCACATAGAACCCATCGGATGGGTCCCAAATCCATAGACCTTCAATATACACCCTACCATCATAGCCAAAAGCGTATTCTGCTCCATAGACCACAATAATATGACCATCATAGTATTCGTCACCACGAAGCCCCAGCAATAATACATTCCCTGACATCAAGTCTGATACAATACTTTCACTAACACCATTACTAACATGCCATGAATATGTATTCCCCCCAAAAGCATCTAATATTTCAGATAAGGATGCAGCTCCATACCCTCTTTCATTAACAGTCCCTCTAACTTTTGTCACCACATTTTTTTGAGAAATTCTTTTTCCTTTAAATAAATAAACGGACTGTACCGCTGCCGCCCAGCATAGCTCTCGACCTTGCTGCTCTTTTAAATCTAACCTCTCAAAGCGATAATTTATTCTACTTTGCGTATGAATATTGCCAAAAGTACATTTGTAAGGATCTATCAATGCTGTAAAACTGATAAATTTATGACCACTGCAAGCTGTAATTCCAAAAGTTGATAAAAATCCTAACATTACCTTTCTTTTTGAACAGTCGAATTCATAATTATTATCTATCAGATGAAATTTTTTATTCATAAATATCTTCCTTAATTTCATCAGAATTATCAGAATTATCAGAATCATCAGAATTATCAGAATTATCAGAATTATCAGAACTGACTTCATATGGGTAAAGAGGAACCTTTTCACCAAAAGTGCCACATCCAATAAAAGTAAAACTAAGAAAAAACACTAATATAATGTAAATAATCTTACTTATCATCCATTTCTCCTTTTAAAGTAATATAAATAATATCACCCAAAATATCTCCATATATAATTTCAATTTCATTCACATTTTTCTTTATAATTTTATCAGCAACATCAGGATGTGCTGAAATTATTTCATCAATGTAATCGCCAAGCAACTTCATCTGAGAAACCACCTTAGAGTTTGAATACAAGGCCATTATTTTAGCGTTATAAGATGACATTGACGTTTGTTTTAGATAGGCATCTAGATACTTCTCATATAATTTTACCGTTTCGTTATAACTTCTTCCGTCATGAAATTTTTCATTTTTTTTAACATTTTTCGATATCCAAGCCTCTCTAACTTTATAATCTCGCAATAAGGTAACCTTATAAATAAAATTCTGAGAAAAATCTTCAATAAATATCATTCTTTGTTGATATATTTGTTGTAATTTCAATGATTTTTCTTTTTGTTCCTCAATATTTTCTTGCCAACCAGTTGATACTAACCATAGAAAAAACCCTCCTACAACTGTTACAAAAAAGTTTGAGTTAATAAAGTCGTAGATAGGGTGATATTTCTTCGAGGAAACTCTTCTGTACATACAGCGCCTGTACTTGAATCAACTAATCATTAATAAATAGCACAGTCAGACAGATGTGCAAAAATTTGAGTTTTAAAGTTACATTCAGAACATTGTCACAAAAAATCGTTACATTAAGACACGTCCATAACTTACTGATAAAAATCAATACCAGTAAAAGCCACTAGACAATTTCAACTTTATTTTCATTGTCTTCCATCATTTTAGTCGATTATTTACCATATTATTCAATCGTTTAGCCAATTTTAATATTTGTAGAGAGAGTATTTCTCAACTAATTTTCAAAAAATACCTACCCATTATAAGTTTGATGCTATATTAAACTTTATGCATCGTTGGTGTATAGATAACAGAATTAGTAATCACATTCCCAGCGACAGCATCAACTCTGTTGACTTGACTGGAGGAATGTATGAACAATCCTATTCTCATAGTAACTCACGGTATGGGAACGCATACTGCTATGCGCCACAAAAAACAAAGTTATAAAAGCAGCTAATATAGCTTTGAGTCGTTATCCCTCAGCGAAAGATCTCAATTTTGAAGACCATGTTAAGGTTATTGCTATAGGTTATGACGAAATTTTTAATGCAGAAAAAGAACGCATTAAAAAGGCAAATGAACCAATCAGTGCATACTTTAAAACCCACGCACATTTACCCGCTTCTTTTATACAGCAAATGGCCTCCCTTGAATCACGTATTGATAAAGACACATTTTTCACTACCCATATTTTGGATGTTCTTCTTTATGCTGGTCTGCATGGACCAAGAGTTAGATTAAAGCTAGCAAAAGAATTTACAGAAGCTATAGCAACACGCAGCAGTGAACAGAAAGTCCATGTATTGGCCCATTCCTTAAGTACAGCGGCTATGCATGACATGTTAGCAAGCCTTTATGATAAAGGAATTACTGATGAGGACACGGATAAATCTTATAGTTTCACACAAAATGAATTAAGGCTCGATTCTTTATGGATGATATCGAATGAGAGTCACCTTCTCTATTTGGTTAACCGTAATCTTCTAGGAACAAGCTTAAACCCATTGTTAAGCAAGGTGAAACCTAGTCGTGACAATACAGGTTGTACTCAGTACTTTTTTAATATTTTTCATGAGTATGACCCGTTCAACCGCTTTGGGCGTTTTGATCCTAAATCCGATGAGGGGTGGGTTACGTCACGGATATTTCTGCGTAACTATGTGCGTTTAGAGACAGAGCGGTTTACTTACTCTGCAAATCCACATGATTTAGTAGATTATCTTACCTATTCCAATGTCTCCATTCAGTTTTTAGACACTGTCATGCCTGAAGGCAGTTTTTGTGTGAATGATGACGAAGTGGATCAAGCACATGATGAAGTTCAGGAAAGTCGTTCTCTTTGCGTATACGCCAAAATGTCGTGCGACTAACGTTGAGCATTTGAAGAATGTCTTCAATTTTTAAAAGTACTACTTTACTTACCACTACTTCCTCCTTGTAGATTTGAATTAAAAATTCAGAAAAAGATAAAGCGCTACCCAACCGTCACTAGCTATAATGTGCACCTAAAGCCTTAATTTCTATCCAAGCTTTGAAGAATTTCACTCAAATTTAAACATTTCTCTGTTTTTTCAAGTGACTTCACAAAATGTGATATGCATCTATTTTTATACAACAAAAGTTATCCATGAATACGTACCGTATCAACTTGTATCATTTACAGGTTTTGATCGTTTTACTTCTGTATAAGAGTATTTTGCCCCTAACGTCGATTTGATAGAGAAGATTCTGTTGGTATTCAATGTAAGTTAATCAATATCAAGGAGAAGTCGGCATAACCATTAACGCAATTCATTAACATACAGAACTGAATCTAGGTCCATTCATGAAGTGCCTAACAAGATGATAGAAAAACGATTGTGCTATCGCTCAGGGTAAGGAGGGGTGACATCACACAACTTAGTTTCTGTCACAACTAAGTTGAGGCACGTTTGAGTAAATTGCTTACTAGACTATAAACGTGACTATGATTGCCAAAAACGACAAAACCCCGATAACTCATTGAGCTATCGGGGTTTCTAAATAAATGGCACGCCCTGCAGGATTCGAACCTGCGACCACATCCTTAGAAGGGACGTGCTCTATCCAGCTGAGCTAAGGGCGCTTTCTACCGTGAGCACAGTCACGCGGTACGAATCGTACAAGACTGTGCCTGAGTTTTCAACTCGCCATAAGATTTGTTTCTTAGGTTTGCATAGTAATATCGCTTGGTGTGACACACGCAGGACTTAACTAGCCCAACTCAGATTTGCCCCATTTAGCGTTACAAATCCATCACGCAGGCTGCGTCACGCAACTTGCGTGATAGCTTACCTTTGCCCCAAGACGTGTTTAGAAGGCAAGAAACCATCATTAGATTAATTAGTGCAACAAGCTGTTGCACTAATTAATCTAACATCTATTCCTTCGTCATCGTGTTACTAGCGAATTTCTCTAGCATTCTAGAGCTTGGGTGATTCGCCAGAGAAACTAGCTGATTAGCCAATGCTATAGGAATAATTGCATTGTCGTACATGTCACATTTCAGCTTATCAACGGTGCTTAATATCTCGTCTAGGTTACTAAATGAGCTTCTACTTAGATCATAATAATCTTCTGCTTTAGCTGTAGGTAAAGTCATAACCCAAGTACGATCGCTTTGACTTCGATAGATAAGCTTACCGCTGTAGTATGATGTGTCAGAATAAGGACGGAGCTTATTCAACTCTTCTTCAGTGGATGGACCTGGTAAAATATGCTTGTAGATATAGTTATTTTGAAGAGGAAGTACTTGACCTAATTCTAGAGCAGCACTTTCTCCCATAGTTATCTCTTCCGCATGTTCAACAAAAGAGCCAGATTTCTCTAAACCAACGAGTTTCAAACCATATTTAGGGATCATATAACAGCACAGCTCTCTCATATCAGCATGCAGCCTTGCTGTTTGGCCAAACAGACCTAAAGGGCCATCTTTGATAAATAAGTAGCGCTTTAGCACACTTGGTCGTTTTGCAACAATTTGTCGAATACAGTGTAAAATAATTAGATGTTCTATGACGTTTGTGAGATATCCCAATATGCCACTAGCGCCTAATTCATCATCAACCACTTCATGAAAGCGAAAAACATCAACTATATTAAAGACTTCACCATCATGTTCAAAGTAACCACTCGAATCAATAGAGGCTTTATTGATTACAACTCCACTATATTCCTTACCACTTCTTGAAGGTAAGTTTGTGAATTTTTTACTCGCTAAAGATCCGTCCTTATCGACTCCTTCATTTTTAAACTCATGAAAAATCAGCCACTTCAAAGTATCCATATAACTGGATGCTCCTCTAGGTGCATTCAGAAACTCTATAATTGCTGTTCTAACAGAGTCTAAAATCGACAAACCGTCTAAAGATGCAGCTTTAGTTGGTAAAGCAAGCTTGAAACGTTCAAGCTTTTTGAACTTTTCCATTTCTCTAGGGTGGATAAATGGACTTTCACCAAGCTTTTCCAAGTCTTTTACACTAAATTCCAGCCCACCAAACTGAAAAAAGGCAACTTTTGATGTTGGGTAGTTCTTTTTAACAATAACCTCTGAATATCCACCATCAACAGCGATTATTGTCGAAATATCAGCGGATACACCAGTTAGTAACTCGAATGAAAGATCTCGTACATCACTAACTGCTTCCTCGTTAGAAGAAGGGAACTTGCAGCGCTCCATCACTGCTTTAACCACAGGATCGTTTATTACGTGACTGTGCTGAGCCTTACTAGCCCATTCATATGGTCTATTCCGTTTTGCACCGTACCCCATTACAACCCCTTATTCGCCAAAAATCGGTCAATCTGAACAGGAACAACAAATGGATTTGAATAAGTCTTCATTCGCACAAAACCTTTATCATTCCCAGCTGAGAAGCGAATCAATGAGGCTGTAAAGTCTTTGAAATCATAATACTTTTCTAACTCTTTTGTCTCATCCACATTATTCAAGTGAGCAATAAACCAGTTTTGAGTATTTTTCAGAATGTTGGAGCTAATCGAACTCACTTCTTGAGTTGCGTAAATCATACCGATTTGAAGCTTGGCACCTTCTTTAGCAACCCTGTTGTAGATCTGGCTTAAGTCTTTGTCGTCCTTTTTAGGGAACAAGTTATGGGCTTCCTCGAAATAAAACTGTATAAAATTATTCGGTAGGTTCTGGATAAAGCGCTGCATTGACTGGTTGAAAGTTGAACGACAAATACGCTCAGAAAACAATCTTTGTACAACAGGATCACCTTGAGACAGATCAACTATTACGATACTACCTTTACGCAGAAGTTTAGGTATTTCTGTTTCAAAAGACTCATCAAGAACTTCTGTATGCAAATTCAATAACTGTCTTACATTAAGTTTTTTGTACCCACTGACTTCATTTTTTTTGCCTGGATTCTTAAACTTGCTTAAAAAAACAAGCATTGATTTCAAATCATCATTAGCCCATTCATAACCCTTTTTTGCTAAGTATTCATTAAAGAACACTAGAGAGTCATACTGCTCCCACATTTTTTCAAACCATAAACAAGCTTCATCTAAACTAATACCTTTACTAGGATCTATCACTTTACCTTTAATGATTGAACCGTTAATAGCTTGATTTCCTTCGAAATAAATGGTTTTTAAACTCCCAGGTTTAAAACCTGCTTTCTTAAGACAACACTGGTATGCGGCTTTTAACCGATTATACCTAGTCCAAGCAGAACCATGTTTATTTGTATCTTCTGGTTCTTCAAAGTTTACCGCAGCAAAGTTATTTACGTAGTCTCCCGATATCGACTGCTCTTGAAAGTAACTACAAATCAACCCAAAGCCAGTTTGAACTTCTCGATAAAAATTGATCTTCATGACCTTGAAGCCTTCTTTATCAAGCACGCTATAACGCTCTACTTTACTTTTGTAAAGGTCGTAAATTGCAGTTCCTGAGTCCTGCCTGTTGGCATTGGCATACTCACCGTTTACATCAAAAATAATCTGTCCAACAGGAAAAGACGGATTGCCATCGGCATCGTACTCATTGCTATTTTCATGGGCGGAGCTAAGTCTTGTTTTTGCCTTTTGAGATATCTCTTCTGTAGCTTCAATAACCTTCTTAACGGTGTTAGACTTACCTGTACGTGTCATACCAAACATAGCTGAACGCTTACCTAAAAAATCTTTTGGGTTTACCCAAACAGGTACTTGCTCACCGCCCTCTTGCTGATGGCGCTTGCTAGAAGAGTATCGCACATCACCAATCTTGAATGAATTTTGCCCAGCAACTCCACCATCGTCTCTTTGGTTTACAATACATTCCAATACATCATTTGATGCTTTGTATACGCTATAGTTATTGGCTGAGTAAAAATTTTCTAAATCTGCACCGAACTCAATTTGACCACCCTGATTGCGATAAAAAACACCTAGCACACGACACTCTAAACCAGAAAAACTAAACTCATATCTAGTAAACTCATCTAGTTTTCCTTTTTTCTTACTACCAGCTCTGCCAGAGATATCTAAATTATCTTTGTAGTACTCAATCATTGATGAGATAACATCATTATCTGTAGGTAACTTCGTCTGGTTTAAAGCTCGCAACAACACAGCCTCTTCAACACCATCTTCGCCATCATAAAATGCCAACAAAAAAGCTCCTGAAGGAATACCTTTAACTTGAGCTTTCCATGCGTCACTCACCAATATACGAGCAACATCATAAGATAGATAAAATGGTCGTCCGACAAATAAATCGTCATCTCTACCTTCTTTCAAGATATCTACTGATAATGAGCTGGTTAAATCCATATTAATTCCTTGTCAACTGCGGATCTGAAAATCTAATTTCTGATTGATTTGCATACTTTTCGTCAGCTTCTACTGCAAACCATCTTCTATTTTTTAACTCAGCACAATAACCAGTGGTGTTGCTGCCGCCAAATGGATCAAACACTAAGTCATTGTCATCAGTTAAAAAATCGATGAAAAAGTTCACTATACCCTTGTTCATTCTTGCTGGATGTGGCTTTACTCCCAATTCTTTACACTTTCGAATAAAGAAATCATTTGACGATACATTTGAGAAAGACATTACATTGTGTGGTAAACGAACATCTCGGTTGTCGTCAATAGGTTCTAACTCAAAAAAGTTGTGTGAAATGCTACCACCATTGTCTTTTAAGAAGCTCTTTTCACCAATCGTATGCTCAGATGGTCTTGTTCCTGCATTGTACGACTGTCGCTCCAGTAACTTTTGCATACTCTTGCTATACGGACGTAGTACACGAGAATTATCAGCTTTAGGGTAGTCTGTTTTTGCTAACCACCATACATGTGTATAGCTGTCTACGGTTCTCCACCGATTAACAGTAACCCATTGCGCTGGTGACGGTAATTTTGCTGGGTTGTAGCATATGAACTCTTGAATTAGCCGTAGATCAGATCCTTCCTGCTTGGTCATTTCAAATAAACATTCTAAATGAAGAGTCGATTGAACTGGTCGTTCTGGTTCCCAGGCATTACCAATTTCAATAACTAATGAGCCATCTTCCGCTAATAATTCATTGAATATTGGGGTCAACTTGGTAAACCACTCCTTGTAAGCCTCACCTATCTCATTTCCGTACTTCTTCTTATTATTCAAAGGAAAGGGAGGAGATGTTACTATAAGGTTAACTTTCCCTCGATACTGGTTAAGCTCTTCTTCCTCTAAGACTTGAAGTGAGTCGCCTAAATATAGTTTTCCAAGTTCTGTGGAGTAAAATAGTTTCATAATTTAGTGTACTGCTTTGATTTATAATTTTTTAAATAAGGTTCGTGTCAAGGCCCGCGGCTTTCAGCCTCAGTGTAAGATTTCTCATCTTACTGAACTCTGTGCCAAAACTGCTTTTGATGCCAACACCCTCGCAAAACTCTTTCGCGGTTATGTTGCTCAACTCATCAGCGTATTTGATCATTTGTAAATGAAGTTCCGATGTATATTGATTTCTTGGCGCGCTTGACAACGCACCTCTAATTTTTTCGTATATTTCTCGCTCACCCATATGCAACCGTTCTAAAATACCACTCAAACCCAATAAAGTTAGCTAATTTATATAAATTAGCTAGCTTAGTCAAAGCAATACTCACACATGAAAAGGGTTAGGTATCGACCTCTTTAGTAGGTGTTTCTTGGGGGGCTTTTTTGCAAGTAGGATCATAAAGGCACTTGCAATTATTTTTCCATCAGTTTCTTAGAAGATAGGTCAACAACCTTCAAAGCTTGTTTTGTCCGTGCTAGTTCATCTTCTGTTGAGGCTAACTCAACTTGCTTTGTGTTCACTGTAGTGGATGAGTCAAATTGGCAATGACTTTGTAGGTGATTGGAGAACTTTAATAGTAGCTGAGGTTATCCGAGTTCACGCTGTAATATGAAGTTCGTAACGAGGTTTTGTCCACAAATGAGTCAGATACGAGTTAGTATGGCGAATGCTCATGTCGTAAAGCGGCCAGCTAGATAACAGCAAGCCGCTTTTGTTCTACTATTCTGCCCCAACTTTCTTCTTGGCAGCTTCAATTAAGAAATCAATGCTAACCTGAGCCTGCAAGATACTCGGTTGCCATCCTGTAGCGTACTCAATAAAACCTAGCCCCTCTAGGTTGTCATCATCCCAAACTTGGGGCTTTATTGACAGGTTAGTCCAATCAAGTAGTAATCCTGTTTCTTCGCTTACGGGATGAGTGAAATACGACAGAAAGCAGTCCTCTCCTATCACCCCCTCTTGCCCTGGAACAAACTCTGGTTTAAACCGCTGTCCCTCAACAGTTACTAGCCACACAATGTCCACCATACCATCTGGGTATTTATTGCGAGCGGCTTCTAACCACAATTCAAATAATTCCTCAGCATCCAAGCGCCCGGAATAATCATACGTCATATTTGTCAGGTTAATCTCGTACTTGGCAATCAAGTTTCCTTTGACGATAACGTTTTCATTCAACAAGTTGCGGAATACAAATTTTTTCATGTTCATTTCCATTGAAACGGTTGTTCCTCGTGTTCCCTAATGTTCTCTCCTTAAAGGGAGAACGCCGGAGCCCTTTAAGCTCGGTACTTACGGGACAATTTAATACTGTGTTCCCCTGTTCTCTCTATATACCCTGATAATTTTCAATCTAACAACGATTAGCATTGTCATTTAACTCACTAATAGGTAATAGGTTTAAGGAGAACAAGGGAACGTTCGACATTTTGAGTCTAAGTGGTTCAATCTAGTCACGCCTCAGCTACAAGCGTTCCCTTCTGTTCTCCTTGTTCTCCCGTGCGAACATTTTTCAAATCGCCGTAATAAAGTTTTTTGGTTTCGGGATGGGTGAACTTGCCAATAGCTTCCATCGCGCCTGCCGTTTCCAGAATCTCGTTGAGATGTTTGGAGGACTTCTTCGCCAATTTAACGAGAACAGCATGAGGCATATAGCCTTTAAGCAAAGCCTCACGGTGTCGGTCAAAGAGGGTCCCCTTTCGCGTCTCACCATAGTATTTAGCTTGGCTAATCATTGATACAATACGGTCAACTTCTTTGCTGGTAGCCGTTGCACCTGCCTGTGAACTCATAAACTCCGACATGTATGCATTCGACCACTTAACAAGGTCAATTGCCTTGTGAACATGCTCCACTTGAATCATGTTGTCTTGCTCGAACTTACCAGCCCCATCTGTAGGTGGGATACAGTCCATCCAGTACAACAAAGCAAATCGGCGAGCGTTTTCTTCTGCACGGTTCAATAAGCTACGCTCCATACTTTCTGCCACACGCATAGCTTCTCGATTCTCCTTACCGAATTGATTCAATAATTCTTCCGCCTCTTCCGTTGTGGGAACATGAAGAGGGTGTTTACGGCTATAAGGTAAATGTCCCCGCCAATTCGTAAATTTATCCACCAGTTTCAAACCCTCCAATACTTGTGGGTCAAGCTTCAAGTGGTTGTAGATTTGCTTTTCTGGTACATCAAATACTGCCGGGAAAAGTGCAATACGTGGTAATAATCCTGTAGCAGAATCTTCATGTGTAAGAGCCCCACCCAATGTACATGGAGTTGTAAAACCCATTAGGCAAATATGTGGATGCTCAATCAGCTTGCTACTGTTACGCTCTCGATCAGCATAAACCGTCGGCTTCATAATCGAACTACTTGCAGAATACCCCTGAAGAAAACAGTCATAGAGCTGTGCCATATAGTCACCTTTGTTGTTCTTAATTGAGTCAAATAAGAAACCACATTCATCAGCAAGAAGAAGAACCTCTGGACAATCAGCTAGGAACCCCCAAAATGCCGGACCACTTGCAAACTTATTCTGTACCTGTTTATTAAATTTAGGATTAGTCAAACCAAGTACCTCTACAACTTTGTTGATATGGTGCTGCTTGCCACAACCCGTCTCACCAGCGCAGATAAACATCATGTTTGAGCGAACACGCGTTTGTGTTCCCACCAATCGTCCACCACTCAGCATAGAGAAAATCATCAGTACTGCAGCTAAAGCGAATGTTGGCTGTTGGTACATAGCTGTTTTCATGATGTAATCAAAAATGTCCTTACCAAGGCCTTTAAACGCCAGACAGTGTTCAGGCGGAGGCGCAATATCATATTTTTCGTTGTGCAATACAGCACAAGTATGCGTCTCTGTCGTTTGTTGACCAATAAGTAACTCTAAGTCAATATTCTGTACCGCGGAGTACTGCTTTTTGCTCTTGAACAAAGCACGATTGTGCTCACTAATGCTTACACCCTCGCTAGTGAAAATGGTATTGCTCGCATCCAGAAGCGCCCCCTTAAAATTGCCTTGATGTTCAAACTCCACAAACAAGTCAAATGCGTCAAATGACTTACCATGTAACGTGTCACTTCCATGATGGGAAAAAGCTCGTTCACTGTCAGGGAACAGGTATACACCAGCAGAACCACTTTGACTGTTAGGATGGATAGCACGCAACTTAGAGGTAAATTTGTAGCCATAGCGCACCATCACATCACGTAGAGCAAACTTTTGATTGTAGGCCTCAATCGGGCTCAATTCTCCTTCACCTAGATGAATGGCTCGTGATGAAGCAGGTTGTGCGGCCTCCGATGCCTGCTTCAATGAATCGAAATCCACAGCGTCAGAAACGAGCGGGTGGCTTTCATCCGTAATTTTCAGCGGCGTGCCTTCGTCCACAATCAAGTGATCATAATCGCCGTCTACGGTGACAACAGGAAGCAGCCACGCTTGCGCCAAAGTTTTGCTGCATTCATCAGAATCTAGAAACAGCACATCGTTCAGGTAGTTGGTTACGATTGTCCAACGTTCAGGCTGCGCGATTTCAGACAATGGAATAACAACACGAAAACGTGGCTTTAGCACCGTGTGACTCAATGAAGTGTAAATACAGAAGGACTGAATATTTACATCACGCAACGTCTTTGCCACACCGTTGATATCCATCTCTGGCGCATCTAAATCCAGTACAATGGCAGTCAAGCCAGCACGCTTTACTGCATTGTCGCTGCGAGAACGAGCTGGGCTAGTAATAAAGTACTGCTGTTCTTTCTTCACCTCACCACGGTTCTGAACAGACAACTCTTGATACTGAAGAGAAGTCATCGTCAACTTTACTGGCTTACGCACTTGCTCTAAAAGCTCCGCGTAAGCCATATCGCTCAAACCCTTAGTCTTCGTGAGAGTACTTCCTGAGCTAAAATTCATAAAAGAATCCTTCTTATTGATCCATCGTTTCAAAATTATTTATTTCGTTGTTCACTGCATTGGTTAAATGTGTTCAATATTTACAATACGGTAGAGTGCTGTCCGGACGGGCAGATAGTGACAAGAAAAGAAATTGTCAATCAATACTAGCTGTTGACAACCCAGCGTTAGCAACTTCACTCAACCCCTTTCCGTATATGGGCTCAATTGTTGACAGCTCTAAGTAAAATCGACCAATTCAAGAGCTTTGACTCATGACTTGAGATGGATACAAAATGACCTAAAAATAAAAAACCCGCACAATTGGCGGGTTTGAAATCATATATTCATATTGTTTAAGTAACCTCTAGTAACGTTTGCGCAATTACTCTCGGCTGACGTGATTTTAGCCCTGGATGACGATTTTTTATCCGAGCTTCCAACTCATTAAGGCTTGTTGTCTCAATACCCCGTAATTCAGCTTTTCGCATCTCACTTTTTAAGGCTGCGTAAAATGGTGACTTCTCCTGGTACGTGGTTTCTTTTTCCTGTTCTTTACCAAACGCGATAGCCACCTCAATGGCTTGAGGTTTGCTATTAGCCCCAACTTGCTCTTGGAGCATGTTTAAAAGTGAACTAGTCCCTTCAAGACTTTGATTAGGCTGTTCGCTAACATTGCGAGTATATGAAGTTTCAACACCAAAAAAATTATCGACATCATGACGATACAGCTTCATGCTTTCGAAATCATCGTCTTCAACCACATGCCCTAGACTGACTATTTCCTCGACTCTGTTATATGTATCAAACGGCAGGTCTTTATATCCCGTCACTTTCACAACTGTCAGTGCATTACCATCACGATCATAAAGGTGCTGATGTCTACTATCACTCCCCACGTTTTTTGAATCCGTTACATAAAACCCAGGTTTAAAATCAAGTATCTCGCGCTCTCCGATCTCGTGCTCGAAGTGAAGTTTACCTCTAACAGCAGTGAAAGAGCGGTTACATTTGATGACACGCCTCACCAAACCTCCTTTGATGAGGTAAGTAGCAAGTTGTTCTTGCTGTTCAAAGTCGAAAGAAAGATCGGGGTACCGATCCAAATACGCTTTATTGTTATTGTTTACAACACACTCTGCTAGCTCAAAAAGGCTACACGTTAAAATTTCCATTTATAAATCACAACAACTATAAGGATTATCAAATAAGCAAACATTCACCAAGGTAACGATATTGTTAATCGTTACCTTGGTGAATTTACAGAGGCGACACTACTACGCACCTAAGCTTCTCTCAATAACTGAAAGCTAAAATAAGATACTTGTCAATAATTTACTTCCACATCATATGCAAGTGAATTAGCACCCGGAGAATTAGCCTTTGTTAATGTAGAAAAAGCTAATATAATAGCTACTAAATAACACATGGAGGTAACATCATGGCGGTGTAACCCTCCCTGGATTAGTGGCACTCTAACTTAGAGTTTTTCCTATTCTCACACCTTGCTAAATACTCCCAGG
>NZ_JBNFXP010000025.1:0-55366 GCF_052877535.1 Vibrio sp. PNB23_22_6
GTCCTGGAGGATTCGAACCTCCGACCGCCTGGTTCGTAGCCAGGTACTCTATCCAGCTGAGCTAAGGACGCGCAGTTCTTCTTGCTAAAGAAGCTGTGAAACAAGTCACATTTTATTTCTTACGAAACAAAAAAAAGGCCAATCGGCCAGTCAATGAATGGCGGTGAAGGAGGGATTCGAACCCTCGATACGGGATAAACCGTATACTCCCTTAGCAGGGGAGCGCCTTCAGCCTCTCGGCCACCTCACCGTTTTCATTGTTATATCTCCGAGGAGATATGGCGCGTCCTGGAGGATTCGAACCTCCGACCGCCTGGTTCGTAGCCAGGTACTCTATCCAGCTGAGCTAAGGACGCACTTTTTGTTGATTTCTCAACGTTGCAAGAATGGCGGTGAAGGAGGGATTCGAACCCTCGATACGGGATAAACCGTATACTCCCTTAGCAGGGGAGCGCCTTCAGCCTCTCGGCCACCTCACCGTCTTGCGGAGGCACATATTACGTTTTACCGAAAATATGTCAAACACTTTCTTTAAAAAAAAACGCAAAAAACGTTTAAGCGGTGCGGATTTAATCAAAGCGATCGTTAAATGAACTTTACCACTCTATTATGATGAAAAAAAGAGACTACTCTCTTAAAAAAATACATTTATATCCAGTTCGCTCGCGATGGTTGATTTCGCGCTCAGTCACTTAGATATATGGCACAAACTAAAAAGGCTAGCCCGTAGGCTAGCCTTTTCCATTCAAACTAAGTTCTGTAAACAGGAGCGACTTAGTAGTTGCCTGAAGCAACGTTGCCATTGCCTTTTTCAGCTTGAATGCGCATGTAGATTTCTTCACGGTGAACAGAAACCTCTTTCGGAGCGTTAACGCCGATACGTACTTGGTTACCTTTAACACCTAGTACAGTCACAGTCACTTCATCACCAATCATAAGTGTTTCGCCTACACGGCGAGTCAAAATTAGCATTCTTTGCTCCTTGAGTAATCTCTAAATTTTCTTGCTACAAAGCTATTATCCAACAAAAGTTATATTTTCGTAAACTATCTTGTTGCCGAAAATTAGCCTAAAAAGGCATGTTTTTGCTGAATGCTCAATACTTCGCTGGATGTAACGTAAGCTTCATGAAGAATGTTTGCTGCCACATCAATACTCTCAGGGAGTAAGACTAGCATCATTGAGAGAGCATCGGTTGAACAGAAATGGGTTGAAATATCCTTTCCTGCCAACAAACTAACAGCATGCTCCACCATTCCACTGGCTTCGAGCCCTACTGCGGTCAATAGACTTACTTCTTCACTATTACGGATTTTATCGCTGAACACCAGTTCCAACTTGGCACATGCATCTTGTTTTATCATGATACCTGTTCTTTCTGTTTCCTCGATCACATTCCAAATGTCGATACCCAACATCTGACATTGCTTTGTAGCACTCGATAAATGTTCTTTATCCACTTCAATAATGGCAAGATCTCGTTGAATAGCAATACCCGAGACGGCTTGATTGCCTAAGTCTCCTTTAACCAAGCTGCCTTCATTCAAATCGAATGTTGAAAGCACGCGTAGCGGAACATTATGCTTCCATGCATATTGCACAGAAGGTAAATGCAACACTTTCGCACCTCGACTCGCCATCGCTTCCATTGAAGGAAAATCGATCACGTCGATCTTGCGAGCATTTTTTACTACACGCGGGTCACAAGTATAAATGCCATCAACGTCGGTAAAAATCTGACACTCGTCTGCGTTTAACGCACCAGCTAATGTCACTGCACTCGTATCAGAGCCACCTCGACCTAATGTGGTGATATCCCCATTTTCGTTCACACCTTGAAAACCTGCCACGATAACGATTTGATCTTGCTCTAAAAAACCCATAATCGTAGTAGTATCAATGTGTTTAATCGTCGCGTCATTGTGTTGATTATCCGTCACAATGTTCGCTTGTGTTCCGGTAAGTGAGCGCGCGGCATAACCCAATTTATTAAGTGTCATTGCCAGTAGTGCCATCGACACTTGCTCACCAGCAGAGAGCAAAACATCAAGTTCTCGAGCCGTTGGAACGCTATCAACTTGTTTAGCGAGATCCATTAGTCGGTTTGTCTCGCCTGACATCGCAGACACAACAACGACAACTTGATTACCATCATTTTTCGCCTTAATGATGTGTTCAGCTACCTGATATATTCTCTCAATTGAGCCTACCGAGGTTCCACCAAACTTTTGCACGATAAGGGGCTTTTTCACCAGTCTTCACCTTCCCAAGACCAAAGTTTCATTAGGACCACTTGTATTTTATTCGTTGAAAATTATATAAGCGGTAGTTACAACAAAACCAAGTCGCTCAAATAACTTGGTCAAAATACGGTCAATTAAACCACTTGGTTGCCATAAAAAAATTACGCCCAATCAAAGAACATTGATTGAGCGTAATTCATTTTATAAATAATTATAGGCGTTCTTCTAGCCAAGGTTGTACAGACTGAATTGCTTCAGGCAGCGCAGCAACGTCTGTACCACCAGCTTGAGCCATGTCTGGACGACCACCGCCTTTACCGCCAACTTGCTCAGCAACCATCTTAACGAGGTCACCCGCTTTTACTTTGCCGATAAGGTCTTTCGTCACACCTGCAATTAGGCCAATTTTGTCATCATTCACGTTAGCAAGAAGGATAACGCCGCTGCCTACTTGGTTTTTGATGTCATCAACCATAGTACGTAGATTCTTGTTATCCGCGCCTTCTAGCGCAGCAATCAGTACTTTTGTACCATTAATGTCCTGAACCTTACCCATGATGTTTGCACTTTCTGCAGCAGCCATCTTGTCTTTCAGTTTCTGGATTTCTTTCTCTAGAGATTTCGCTTTCTGTGCTGATTCAGCCAGTTTCTCTTCGTACTTAGCCGCTTGAGCTTCGATTGCGTCTAGCGCACCTTCACCCGTTACCGCTTCGATACGACGAATGCCAGCCGCGATACCGCCTTCTGAAGTGATCTTGAATAGACCAATATCACCGGTGTTAGAAGCGTGGATACCACCACAAAGCTCAGTAGAGAAATCGCCCATAGATAGTACGCGAACTTCGTCATCGTACTTCTCACCAAACAGTGCCATTGCGCCTTTCTTCTTCGCAGACTCAATGTCCATCACGTTGGTTTCAATCGCGTGGTTACGACGAATTTGTGCGTTCACTAGACGCTCAACTTCTTTCAGTTCAGCGGCCGTTACTGCTTCTAGATGTGAGAAGTCGAAACGCAGGCCATCAGCTTTCACTAGCGAGCCCTTCTGCGTAACGTGCTCACCAAGCAATTGGCGAAGTGCTGCATGTAGCAAGTGCGTCGCTGAGTGGTTTAGAGAGATAGCGGCGCGACGCTCTGCGTCAACGATGGTTGCAACTTCGTCACCTTTTGCTAGAACGCCTTCTACCATGACACCGTGGTGTGCGATTGCGTTACCTAGTTTCTGAGTGTCTTCAACACGAAATACACCAGATTCCGTTCGGATTTCACCAGCGTCACCACATTGACCGCCTGACTCAGCGTAGAATGGTGTTTCACCAAGTACGATGATCGCTTTGTCGCCAGCAGACAGTGCATCTACTTCGTTGCCTTCAACGAACATTGCCGCGACTGAACTAGAGCCTTTCGTACCTGTGTAGCCGCAGAATTCTGTTTGCGTATCAACTTTGATTGCTGCGTTGTAGTCAGTACCGAAGTTACCTGCTTCACGCGCACGTTGACGCTGCTCTTCCATTGCTTTCTCGAAACCTTCTTCGTCGATCGCGAACTCACGCTCACGAGCCACATCGTTGGTTAAGTCAGCTGGGAATCCGTAAGTATCGTAGAGCTTGAATACTGTCTCGCCGTCTAGCACTTTACCGTCTAGGTTATCTAATGCTTCGTTTAGAATCGCCATACCGCGCTCAAGTGTGCGACCGAAGTTTTCTTCTTCGATACGCAGTACTTTTTCAACCACTGCTTGTTGACGCTTCAGCTCTTCGCCCGCAGTACCCATGATGTCTGCTAGTACACCAACCAGTTTGTGGAAGAATGCACCTTGTGCGCCCAGCTTGTTACCGTGACGAACGGCACGACGAATGATGCGGCGTAGAACATAACCACGGCCTTCATTTGAAGGCATAACGCCATCCACGATCAGGAATGAACATGAACGGATGTGGTCAGCGATAACGCGTAGCGATTGGTTCGATAGGTCTTCGTAACCGATCGTTTCAGCCGCTGCTTTGATCAACGCTTGGAATACATCGATTTCGTAGTTTGAGTGAACACCTTGCATGATCGCAGAGATGCGCTCGATACCCATACCCGTATCTACCGATGGTTTTGGAAGCGGTTCCATTGTGCCGTCTGCATGACGGTTGAACTGCATGAATACGTTGTTCCAGATCTCGATGAAACGGTCACCATCTTCTTCAGGTGTACCAGGACGGCCACCCCAGATGTGCTCACCGTGATCGTAGAAAATCTCGGTACATGGACCACAAGGACCAGTATCACCCATTTGCCAGAAGTTATCTGACTCGTATGGCTTACCACCTTTTTTGTCGCCAATGCGAATAATACGATCGGCAGGAATACCCACTTGCTTGTTCCAGATTTCAAATGCTTCGTCATCTGTCTCATAGACAGTAACAAGCAGGCGGTCTGCTGGTAGCTTTAGCGTTTCTGTTAAGAATTCCCAAGCAAATGCGATTGCATCTTCTTTGAAATAGTCACCAAAGCTAAAGTTGCCTAGCATTTCAAAGAACGTGTGGTGACGAGCGGTGAAACCAACGTTTTCCAGGTCATTGTGTTTACCACCAGCACGTACACAACGTTGAGCCGTAGTTGCTCGAGTGTAGGCGCGTTTTTCCAAGCCTAAGAAGCAATCTTTAAATTGGTTCATACCTGCGTTTGTGAACAGCAGTGTTGGGTCGTTATGTGGAACTAACGATGAACTTTCTACGATTTGGTGTCCTTTGCTTTCAAAGAACTTGAGGAACGCGTTACGAACCTCATCAGTGCTCATGTACATGCAGCTCTTCCTGAAAATAGTCGAGTTAGAATTTTGCAGTATTGTAGATCATGCAATCAGCTACGACTAGTTTTCTTGCGGAAAAGAGGGGGGAGAAGAAAAAATTTGAAGCAAAACAAAAATCAGGGTGTGGGATTCACCGCTAATCTTCATAATCAAAGCTTAGCGCATAACTTATTTGGTCAAAGTTATAGCCACGATATTGCATAAATCGCACCTGTTTAGCGTACTCTTTTTGGTCTTTGGCTTTGACTCCTTTGAATTTCTTTTCCGCCGCCATTCTTGCTCGTTCAAACCAGTCTTGTGGCTCTTCGGTCATCGCCATATCGATAATGGATTCCGCAATACGTTTTTGATTGAGCTCTTGACGAATACGACGTTCCCCATACCCTTTGTATACATGCTGTCGGATCTGGCTTTTGGCATAACGCAAATCGTCCAAATAGTGGTGGTCGAGGCAAAAATTAATAGCAGCTTCGATGTCCGCTTCTTCGTAACCTTTCAAAGCAAGTTTTTGGTAAAGCTCGTATTGCCCGTGATCACGACGGCTTAACAACTGTATGGCCGCTTCTTTACTCGACAACGTTGGCGCTTGACGCTTTTGGTACATAATGATCCTAAACGTGTTATTGCTGTACTATCTCGATACCAATCGTAATATATTACGCTTCACCCTAGCTTATTATGACGCTAGTTCTGCTTTCTGAATTGCTGTGATTGGTATTGCTCAGCTCTTTGTTTTATTTGGTTTTGATTTCAGCAAATACAACAAAGCCCCGCATAGCAGGGCCTTGTTTTGATTTATTTAATCAGAAGATTAAAACTCTTCTTCTTGCTCAGGCTTCTCGCTAGACTCTGGCGCTTCTAGCAAAGCTGGTGATAATAGCATTTCACGAAGCTTAATATCGATGGTCTTACCCACTTCTGGGTTTTCGCGTAGATAGTTACAAGCGTTCGCTTTACCTTGACCAATCTTGTCACCATTGTAGCTGTACCAAGCACCTGCTTTTTCAACTAGTTTGTGCTTCACGCCTAGGTCAATCAGTTCACCTTCACGGTTGAAACCTTGACCGTACATGATTTGTGTATTTGCTTCTTTAAACGGTGCTGCAATCTTGTTCTTAACGACTTTGATGCGCGTTTCGTTACCGACAACCTCATCGCCCTCTTTGATTGCACCAGTACGGCGAATATCTAGACGAACAGAAGCGTAGAACTTAAGCGCGTTACCACCCGTTGTAGTCTCAGGGTTACCGAACATCACACCAATCTTCATACGGATTTGGTTGATGAAGATACACATACAGTTAGACTGCTTTAGGTTACCTGTTAGTTTACGCATTGCTTGAGAAAGCATACGCGCCTGCAAGCCCATGTGGCTATCGCCCATTTCGCCTTCGATTTCTGCTTTAGGTGTTAATGCTGCAACTGAGTCGATAACCATGACATCAATCGCGCCAGAACGTGCAAGTGCATCACAGATCTCTAACGCTTGCTCACCCGTATCTGGCTGAGAAACCAATAGCGCATCGATATCAACACCCAGTTTCTTCGCGTATACCGGGTCTAGTGCATGCTCAGCATCGATAAACGCACATGTTTTACCTTCACGCTGTGCTGCTGCGATAAGCTCTAGTGTTAGCGTTGTTTTACCTGAAGATTCTGGACCGTAGATTTCTACGATACGGCCCATAGGTAAGCCACCAGCACCCAAAGCGATATCAAGAGAAAGAGAACCTGTTGAGATGGTTTCTACGTCCATTGCGCGGTTATCACCAAGGCGCATGATAGAGCCTTTACCGAATTGCTTTTCAATTTGACCTAGCGCAGCGGCGAGCGCCTTTTGTTTGTTCTCGTCCATTACTTTCTCCGATTTATTCATCTTCTTTGGGCGACGAATAGTAATTCATTTTTCATAAGCAGGAAAACTGCTCAGCAATGAAAGTTATTATACTGTTGATTCATACAGTGTCTATACCTGTATAAAAAAAATTTGGTCTGCTCAATAGAGCGACTTGCTCTAGCCCTTATCAAATCTGGGCTAACGCTGTTCGAAGAAATTTCAGATTAAATGTTGCTGCAATTGAGTAAGTGCATGAATCACCGCCTGCTCACGCACCTCGGCACGATCGCCAGCAAAATGCATCGTCTCAACCTGCAACCAATCTTGGGTATCTGCAAACGCGAAACAGACCGTACCAACCGGTTTTTCTTGGCTACCACCGCTAGGCCCAGCAATGCCACTGATCGACACACCGATGGTGGCGTTGGAGTGTTTCAATGCGCCTTGCACCATTTCAATCACAACCGGTTCGCTGACGGCACCATAGGATTCTAACGTGGTGGCTTGCACCCCAAGCATCTCCATTTTTGCTTCGTTACTGTAGGTGACAAACGCGCGATCCAACCAAGCAGAGCTGCCTGCAATGTCAGTGATAGCGGTAGCGACACCACCTCCCGTACAGGATTCCGCCGTTGTCATCATATGCCCATGCTTCGCTAATAGTGCTCCTAAATCAGCACTCAATTTTGATGTTTGTTCCATGGTCAAAAATGCCCTTTGTCTCTTTTTACTTGATCGGGATTCACGTATCCTAAGTCGCTACGGAAATAAACTAAAGATCTTACCTGTGAAAGCTGAACAAAAACACACTCCGATGATGCAGCAATACCTCAAGCTTAAAGCTGAGAACCCAGAAATTTTGCTGTTCTACCGCATGGGCGACTTCTACGAACTCTTCTACGATGATGCCAAACGCGCATCCCAACTGCTTGATATTTCGTTGACTAAACGCGGTGCATCAGCAGGAGAGCCAATCCCGATGGCTGGCGTTCCATACCATGCTGTAGAAGGTTATTTAGCCAAACTCGTTCAGCTTGGTGAGTCTGTCGCAATCTGTGAGCAAATTGGCGACCCGGCTACCAGTAAAGGTCCGGTCGAGCGCAAAGTGGTGCGTATTGTTACACCGGGGACAGTGACCGATGAAGCGTTACTGTCTGAGCGTATTGATAACCTAATTGCCGCCATATACTCCCACAACGGTAAGTTTGGTTATGCGACTTTGGATGTAACTTCAGGACGTTTCCAGTTGGTTGAACCCGAAACTGAAGAGGCGATGGCCGCAGAACTACAACGGACTGCGCCACGCGAGTTACTATTCCCAGAAGACTTTGAATCTGTCCATTTGATGTCAAGCCGCAATGGTAATCGCCGTCGCCCTGTGTGGGAATTTGAGCTGGATACTGCTAAGCAACAACTCAATCAACAATTCGGCACTCGCGATCTCGTTGGCTTTGGTGTAGAACACGCAACGCTAGGTCTGTGCGCTGCAGGCTGTTTGATCCAATACGTAAAAGACACTCAACGTACTGCCCTACCACACATTCGCTCGCTCACTTATGATCGTCAAGACCATTCCGTTATCTTGGATGCGGCAACGCGTCGTAACCTAGAACTGACACAAAACCTTTCTGGCGGCACCGACAACACATTGGCGGAAATACTGGATCACTGCTCCACTCCGATGGGCAGCCGTATGCTAAAACGTTGGTTACACCAGCCAATGCGCTGCGTTGATACATTAAACCATCGCCTAGATGCCATTGGTGAAATCAAGGATCAAAGCCTGTTCACCGACATTCAACCCATCTTTAAACAGATCGGCGATATCGAGCGTATCCTGGCTCGTTTGGCACTTCGATCGGCACGCCCACGCGATATGGCTCGCCTGCGTCATGCGATGCAACAATTACCAGAACTGGAATCAGTCACTTCCTCTCTCGCTCATCCATACCTCACGAAGCTGGCTCAGTTTGCTGCACCAATGGATGATGTATGTGATTTGCTAGAACGCGCGATCAAAGAAAACCCACCAGTGGTGATTCGTGATGGCGGCGTAATCGCAGAAGGTTATGATACTGAGCTTGATGAGTGGCGCAAACTGGCAGATGGTGCCACTGAATACCTAGAGAAGTTAGAAGCTGATGAGCGTGAGCGTCACGGTATCGATACACTAAAAGTTGGCTACAACGCCGTACACGGTTTCTTCATTCAGGTGAGCCGTGGTCAAAGTCACCTTGTACCACCGCATTATGTGCGTCGCCAAACACTAAAAAATGCGGAACGTTACATCATTCCTGAGCTAAAAGAGCACGAAGACAAGGTACTGAATTCAAAGTCGAAAGCGCTCGCGGTAGAGAAAAAACTGTGGGAAGAACTGTTTGATTTATTGATGCCAAACCTTGAGAAAATGCAAAACCTTGCCTCAGCGATTTCTCAATTGGATGTCCTACAAAACTTAGCTGAGCGTGCAGATACTCTGGATTACTGCCGACCATCGTTGGATAAAGAAGCAGGTATTCGTATCCAAGCAGGTCGTCATCCAGTGGTTGAGCAAGTCACCAGCGAACCATTTATTGCTAACCCAATTGAGCTCAGTTCAAACCGTAAGATGCTGATCATCACCGGCCCAAACATGGGCGGTAAGTCGACCTACATGCGCCAAACGGCATTAATTGCGCTGATGGCCCACATCGGCTCTTACGTACCGGCAGAATCGGCTCATATTGGGTCATTGGACCGCATCTTCACCCGTATCGGTGCCTCTGACGATCTCGCCTCGGGTCGTTCAACCTTCATGGTCGAAATGACCGAGACTGCGAACATTCTGCACAATGCAACGAAGAACAGTTTGGTGCTGATGGATGAAATCGGACGCGGCACCAGTACTTACGATGGCCTTTCTTTAGCATGGGCAAGCGCCGAATGGCTGGCAACACAAATTGGTGCGATGACGCTATTTGCTACGCACTACTTCGAACTGACAGAACTACCAAACCAATTGCCGAACCTTGCTAACGTTCACCTTGATGCGGTTGAACATGGTGACAGCATTGCGTTTATGCACGCCGTTCAAGAAGGCGCGGCAAGTAAATCCTACGGTTTAGCAGTAGCAGGGTTGGCCGGCGTACCAAAATCTGTGATCAAAAATGCACGTATGAAGCTCTCTCAGCTTGAGCAATTAGGTCAAGGAAGTGATGGTCCTCGCCCCACTACGGTGGATGTAGCGAACCAGCTTAGCCTTATTCCTGAACCAAGCGATGTGGAACAAGCATTGTCTAATATTGATCCAGATGACCTGACCCCTCGTCAGGCATTAGAAGAGCTTTACCGCTTGAAGAAGATGCTCTAGCTCCAATACTTATCTCTTAGATGAAAAAACGCAAAAAGGCTATGGGGTCACCATAACCTTTTTGTTTTTCTTATAAAATCAGAACTAGTCGTCTTCTACGTTGAACAAGTTTTCCATGTTCAGACCCTGTTTAATCAAGATCTCACGTAAGCGACGTAAACCTTCAACTTGAATCTGACGAACGCGTTCACGAGTCAAACCAATTTCACGCCCCACCTCTTCTAGCGTTGATGGCTCATAACCAAGCAAACCAAAACGTCGTGCAAGCACTTCTTTCTGCTTAGGGTTTAGCTCTTCTAACCAGTGAATCAACGATGACTTGATATCGTCATCTTGAGTTGATACCTCAGGATCGGAATTGTTTGCGTCCGGAATAATATCCAGTAGTGCTTTTTCACCATCTCCACCTATCGGTGTATCGACAGAGCTAATACGCTCATTAAGACGTAGCATCTTACTCACGTCTTCAACTGGGATATCTAACTGAGACGCGATCTCTTCAGCTGTTGGTTCATGATCGAGCTTTTGAGAAAGTTCACGCGCAGTACGCAGATAAATGTTCAGCTCTTTCACGACATGGATTGGCAAGCGGATGGTACGAGTTTGGTTCATCAACGCGCGCTCAATCGTTTGGCGAATCCACCACGTCGCATACGTTGAGAAACGAAAACCTCGCTCTGGGTCAAACTTCTCTACTGCACGGATCAGCCCTAGGTTCCCCTCTTCAATAAGATCAAGAAGAGCTAAACCACGATTACTGTATCGGCGAGAAATTTTGACAACCAAGCGCAAATTACTTTCAATCATACGCTTACGAGCGGCCTCATCACCACGAAGTGCGCGGCGTGCATAAAGCACTTCTTCTTCTGCAGTGAGTAGTGGAGAGAAACCAATTTCGCCCAGATACAGCTGTGTGGCATCTAAGCTCTTGCTGCTCGCATCTAATTCCTCACGAGCAACGGTTTTGGTTTTATTGGATGATGCTTTTTCAAGTTCTTTATCAACGCACTCTTCTGATGCATTGTTATATTCAAACTCATCAACTTTGGTTACTGTGTTGCTGATACTCATAACGCCTCCCCCTGGCGAGTTAGCAAGACATAACAACTCAATATGTCGCTAAATGATGTCGCAAGTTGTCTTTCAAAGTTTTAAGGCAAATAACGCTTTGGATTGACGGATTTACCTTGATAACGAATTTCAAAGTGCAATTTAACGGACTTAGCACCTGAGCTACCCATGGTCGCAATTTTTTGTCCACTCTTGACACTCTGTCCTTCAGAAACCAGCAGCCTATCGTTATGTGCGTATGCGCTTAAATAATTATCGTTATGCTTCACTATAATAAGATTGCCATAACCTCTTAGCGCATTACCAGAATAAACCACAGTGCCTGGGGCGGTTGAAACAATTGACTGACCTCGCTGCCCTGCGATATCGATGCCTTTATTTCCCTGTTCACCCGCCGAAAAATTCTTAATTACTCTCCCTTTTGTTGGCCACAACCACTTAGATACTTTGTCATTCTTCGCAGTGGTTACTGGCGGCTTTGGCTTGATATTTTGGTTAACTTTTGTACCAACATACTCCTTTGGTTTTGATTGTTCAACCTTCTTAGGCGGCGTTTTTTTTGCAACCTGAGTGGAAGTATTGATTGGCTTTTGATTAGAGTTTTTACTTGATTTTTGCGGTTTTGAGACTGTTGATGGTTTCGTCACTGGCGTAGGTGTCTTTGCAACTACTGGAACCACAACAGGTTCTACTTTATGGCCAAATTTGGGGGCGACATATTTTGGAGCCCAAAGTTTTAACCTTTGTCCTGGGAAAATGGTATAGGGTGCAGCCAGTTCATTGTAACGAACTAGATCATTTACATCTTTATCTGTGACATAGGCTATAAAATAAAGTGTATCACCATTCTTTACTTCATAATAACTACCTCTATAGCTGCCTCGGTCAACGCTAGAATAGTCCTTATTTAGGCTGGAAACAGGCGCAGGAATATGAGCCGCACAACCCACCAGTCCCACAGCTAACAGACAGCTAATACCAAAACGACATAACAACCTATTCACCTAGTCTTCAACCCTTAAGCCAAATCACCAGCAACTAATGGCACAAACCTAACCATCTCAACCACGGTTGATAGGTACTGTTCGCCTTTTCGCTCTATTTTTAATAACTGTTGTTCATCTTCACCGACAGGAATGACCATCTTGCCACCATCTTTTAGCTGCGTTAGAAGCGCTTGAGGGATCGCCTCCGCCGCCGCTGTAACAATAATCGCATCAAATGGGCCTTTTGCTTCCCATCCAAGCCAGCCATCACCATGTTTGGTCGATACATTATAAATATCAAGTTGCTTCAGACGACGTTTAGCGCCCCATTGCAGAGATTTAATGCGTTCAACGGAATAAACATGATCAACGATTTGAGCAAGCACTGCGGTTTGATAACCAGAACCCGTACCGATTTCTAGTACATTACTGTCTGACTTTAGATCTAACAGCTCTGTCATTTTAGCAACGATGTAAGGTTGAGAAATGGTTTGCCCCTGACCAATCGGCAACGCATTGTTATCGTAGGCTTGATGCATCATCGCTTGCGACACAAAACTTTCCCGTGGTAAACGATAGATTACATCTAATACACGTTGATCACTGATGCCACTGGCGATAAGAAACGCTATCAACCTGTCAGCATGTGGGTTACTCATTACTTCTCTTCCTTTAACCAACTGGCCATCGCGCGTAGTGACTCATGAGCCGTGAGATCAACTTGCAATGGTGTGATTGAGACACGGCCATGTTCAATGGCATAAAAATCTGTGCCTTCTCCGGCATCTTGCTCTTTACCAGGAGGACCTAGCCAATAAATATCATTACCACGCGGATCTTTCTGCTTAATCATATTCTCAGCGTGATGGCGAGCACCTAGCCGAGTTACTTCAATCTCGCCCAGCTTGTCTAGCGGCAGATCAGGTACGTTCACGTTTAATAAGCGGTTGGTTGGAATGGGGAACGCCAAATGTTGCTCAACCAGTTTTCGCGCTATTTTTGCTGCAGAGTCAAAATTTTGTTTACCGACCAAAGAAAAGGCGACCGACTGAACGCCAAGGAAGTGCCCTTCCATTGCCGCTGCAACTGTCCCTGAGTACAACACATCGTCACCGAGGTTAGCACCATGATTAATACCAGTTAACAACAAATCTGGTAGGTCGCCTTTCATCAATTCATTCAATGCAAAGTGCACGCAGTCTGTCGGCGTCCCCTGCACAGAAAAAGTATCTGGCGCGATCTCTGTCACTCGCAGCGGCTGCTCAAGCGTCAGTGAATTAGATGCTCCAGAACGATTACGATCTGGGGCAACAATGGTCACTTGTGCAATCGCTTTAAGCTCTTTCGCGAGAGCGTGAATTCCCTGAGCATGAACGCCATCATCGTTACTCAGTAGAATTCTTAAGGGCTTTGCGTTTAGTGAATCCACTTCCATTAGTATTCTCTTTCTACTTTTTCCTCGATAACCAACTCACGAACAATAGATGTCGCAAAAGAGCCCGCATCCAGTGAGAAGGTCAATGTGATGTTATTGCCATCAACGGTCCAAGCCAAGTCTTTTGGTTTTAAAGCGATATCACGGCGATCATGACGCATGCGATTGCCACAAATCAACTTCATCAAATCGGGCTCATCATCCAAAAATGGCTGTTCTAAAGCTTGTGCTTGCGCTTGAGTTGGTAGATCATTATCGCCAGCCAGTGCTGCTGTAATGCTCACTCCCCCCTGCTCGAATTGCGCTTGAAGCTCAACAAGGTTACTTGCATCGACAACTTGAATGCCGGTTTCTGTCTGTGCAATATCACCTTCGATAAACTGATCAAATAACCCTTTTTCTAGACGCGCTGAAACGATACGATTAAAAATCCACGAACGCGCAGCAGATAAGTACATACTACGTTTATTTTGGTTGCGGGTACGGACGTTTTCACGGCCCCAACGACGAGCTTCGACGAGGTTATTACCATCGTTACCAAAACGTTGACTGCCAAAATAGTTCGGCACGCCCACTTGCTTCACTTTTTCAAGACGCTGTTCAACATCAGCCACATCGCTCACATCGGACAAAGTAACCGCAAACTCGTTACCTACTAAGTCACCAGGACGCAGCTTTTTGTTGTGTCGGTCTGTCGCTAGAATCTCAATACTTGGGTACTGCGCCAAAAACTCCGTGAAGTCTGGCGTCTCACCCTTTGGTAAGTGTACGCTTAACCACTGTTCGGTCACCGCGTGGCGATCTTTGAGCCCTGCCCAACTGACGTCTTTTGATTTAACGCCACAAGCTTTCGCCAATTCATTCGCGACGAAACTGGTGTTCTCTCCGGTTTTACGGATACGCACCATCAAGTGCTCGCCTTCCCCCGTAAAAGCAAAACCGAGATCTTCGCGAACCTGAAAATGCTCTGGTTGCGCTTTAATTTTTGCTGATGCAACTGGCTTACCGGTTAAGAAAGCCAATGAAGATAAAATGTCTGACATGATGTTTTTCCGCTGATATCACAGCTTAGAGGAGCAAATTGCTAGTTATTGCTTAAACAAAAGTACCACTGCTTCCGTTGCAATGCCTTCTTTGCGTCCAGTAAAACCGAGACGTTCTGTCGTGGTCGCTTTTACGTTAATGTAGCTAATGTTGGTTTCCAGGTCTTCGGCAATTGCCGCACACATGGCATCAATATAAGGCGCCATCTTTGGCGCTTGCGCCATGATAGTAATGTCCGCATTACCAAGTCGGTAGCCTTGTTCTTTTACAAGACGATACACGTCTTTCAACAGTTCACGGCTATCCGCCCCTTTCCATTTATCATCCGTATCAGGAAAGTGGCGGCCAATATCGCCTGCAGCGATAGCACCAAGTAAAGCGTCGCTTAATGCGTGCAAAGCGACATCACCATCTGAGTGTGCAATCAAGCCTTGCTCATAAGGTATGGCAACACCACCGATGATAACCGGGCCTTCTCCACCAAACTTGTGCACATCAAAACCGTGACCAATTCGAATCATTTTCTATCCTTTCTTTTCTAGCCGCGTTCACGGCGTAGATAAAACTCCGCTAAAGCAAGATCTTCTGGCTGAGTAATTTTTATATTGCTCGCATTGCCTTGAACTAAGGCCGGTGTTTCACCTCGCCACTCAAGAGCAGAAGCTTCATCGGTAATCGTGACGCCTTGCTGCAATGCGTCGGCCAGCGCTTGAGTCAGTTGCTGAGTTTTAAACATTTGTGGCGTTAGTGCGTGCCATAATGCCTCTCTGTCTACCGTATGATCAATATCTTGCGTTGAATTTGCACGCTTCATGGTATCTCTCACTGGTGACGCTAGAATACCGCCGATTTGGTGAGAACGGCAAACGTCAATCAAACGGTCAATATCAGTTATCGACACACAAGGTCTTGCCGCATCGTGAACCAATACCCACTCACTTTCAAGTTGGGTACTTACATAGTTTAGCCCCGATAGCACCGAGTCTGCCCTTTCTTTGCCACCCGCAATTCGAATAACGTCGGGATGTTGGGCAATCGATAATTCTGGGTAATAAGGATCACCATCTGTCACCGCAACCACAACCTTAGCAATTTTAGGATGAGAAAGGAGTTTCTCGACCGTATGCTCCAAGACGGCTTTACCGTCAATCATCAGATACTGCTTAGGGCGGTCTGCTTTCATTCGACTACCGACACCGGCTGCAGGCACGATTGCAACATGAGATGGCGCTGAATCTAACATTTTACTGATTTTCCTCACCAATAATGCGGTAGAAAGTTTCCCCTTCTTTGACTAGGCCAAGCTCATGACGCGCTCGCTCTTCAATCGCATCAAGACCTTGTCGTAAGTCATCAATTTCTGCGAACATCTCATTATTACGAGCTTGCAGCTTGCTGTTCACTTGTTGCTGAACTTCAATTTCATCTTTCACTGTGTAGTAGTCCGACACTCCATTTTTACCAAACCATAGAGTGTATTGAAGCCAGCCAAACAGTAACGTAAGGGCTATAACAAAGATTCGCATATCGCTGCTAACATTCTGTACCGGAAGGGATTAGATAAGAGGACATATATAGCATAAATGCGAGGTAGCCTCTAGGGGAGATGAAGATACTCACACGCTCCTTACAGGAAAAAAAGCCGCAAAATGAAACAAAGAGATTCTCTACCCTCTTCTTCGGCATTCAAAGAAATGACAAATAAAAGTTCGCGATACTCCTTTGAAGTCCGTTCTCGACTCTCGAAGAAAAGTGTTCCAAAAGGGCGAAGCCCGCGCCATTATATCAGATAAAAAAAACGCCCCACCGAAGTGGAGCGTTTCAAAACTTTAAGCTAAGCCATTAATTCAATTAAGAATTAAGCTTGACCTTTAACTTCTTTAAGACCGTTGAAAGGAGCGCGCTCACCTAGAGCTTCCTCGATACGGATTAGTTGGTTGTACTTAGCAACGCGGTCAGAACGGCTCATAGAACCAGTCTTGATTTGACCTGCAGCTGTACCTACCGCTAGATCAGCGATAGTTGCATCTTCAGTTTCGCCAGAACGGTGAGAGATTACTGCTGTGTAACCTGCATCTTTAGCCATCTTGATTGCAGCTAGAGTCTCTGTTAGAGAACCGATTTGGTTGAACTTGATAAGGATAGAGTTAGCTACGCCTTTCTCGATACCTTCAGCAAGGATCTTAGTGTTAGTAACGAATAGGTCGTCACCTACTAGTTGAAGCTTGTCACCTAGTAGTTCAGTTTGGTGCTTGAAGCCATCCCAATCAGACTCGTCTAGACCGTCTTCGATAGAAACGATTGGGAATTGGTTAGCTAGCTCAGCTAGGTAGTGGTTGAACTCTTCAGAAGTGAAAGTTTTACCTTCGCCTTTCATGTTGTAGATGCCAGCTTCTTTGTCGAAGAACTCAGATGCTGCACAGTCCATAGCAAGAGTAACGTCTTTACCTAGTTCGTAACCAGCAGCTGCAACAGCTTCTGCGATAACTTCTAGTGCTTCAGCGTTAGACTTAAGGTTAGGAGCGAAACCACCTTCGTCACCAACTGCAGTGCTGTAGCCTTTAGACTTAAGAACTTTAGCTAGGTTGTGGAACACTTCAGCACCGATACGTAGACCTTCTTTAAGAGTCTTAGCACCAACTGGTTGGATCATGAACTCTTGGATGTCAACGTTGTTGTCTGCGTGCTCACCACCGTTGATGATGTTCATCATTGGTAGAGGCATTGAGAACTGACCTGCAGTACCGTTTAGCTCAGCGATGTGCTCGTATAGAGGCATGCCTTTAGCTGCTGCTGCAGCTTTAGCGTTTGCTAGAGAAACCGCTAGGATAGCGTTCGCACCGAACTTAGATTTATTTTCAGTGCCGTCTAGTTCGATCATTACTGCGTCGATTGCAGCTTGGTCTTTCGCGTCTTTGCCAACTAGAGCTTCAGCGATTGCGCCGTTTACCGCTTCAACAGCTTTAAGAACACCTTTACCTAGGAAACGGGCTTTGTCACCGTCACGTAGTTCAAGAGCTTCGCGAGAACCAGTAGATGCGCCAGATGGAGCAGCAGCCATACCTACGAAACCGCCTTCTAGGTGTACTTCAGCTTCTACTGTTGGGTTACCACGTGAATCGATGATTTCACGACCTAGAACTTTAACGATCTTAGACATTGAATGTTTCCTTCTCGTTGAATATATAATGTCAAAATTAAAGGCAGCAACACAGCTTACGTTACTGCCTGTATTCCTTACTTACTTCTCAAATTCGCCGCGTTGGTATTCACCAGCCGCTTTCACGAAACCAGCGAACAGTGGGTGACCATCACGTGGTGTAGATGTGAACTCAGGGTGGAATTGAGCCGCTACAAACCATGGGTGAGCTGGGTTCTCAATCACTTCTACCAGTTTCTTGTCTGCAGATAGACCTGATACTTTTAAGCCTGCTTTTTCGATTTGCGGACGAAGATTGTTGTTCACTTCATAACGGTGACGGTGACGCTCATAAATAGTCGCGTTGCCGTAAAGCTCACGTGCTTTTGTGCCTTTTTCTAGGTGACAAAGTTGTGAGCCAAGACGCATCGTACCACCTAGGTCAGACTTCTCGGTACGTTCTTCAACTTTACCTTCGCCATCAACCCATTCTGTGATCAAGCCTACCACAGGGTACTTAGTTTCTTTGTTAAATTCTGTTGAATGCGCACCTTCCATACCCGCTACGTTACGCGCGTATTCGATCAGTGCGACTTGCATGCCTAGACAGATACCTAGGTAAGGAACATTGTTTTCACGAGCGTATTGCGCTGCACGAATCTTACCTTCGATACCACGGTCACCGAAACCACCAGGAACAAGGATTGCGTCTAGACCTTCAAGGATCTCGACACCTTTGTTCTCAACATCTTGAGAGTCTACATACTGAATCTTAACGCTCAGACGGTTCTTAAGACCTGCGTGTTTTAGGGCTTCGTTTACTGATTTGTATGCATCTGGCAGTTCAATGTACTTACCAACCATACCAATCGTAACTTCACCTGTTGGGTTCGCTTCTTCGTAGATTACTTGTTCCCACTCAGACAGGTTTGCTTCTGGAGCATTAATGCCAAAACGAGCACAAACAAGATCGTCTAGACCTTGAGCTTTGATTAGTTGAGGGATCTTGTAGATAGAATCTACGTCTTTCATTGAGATAACTGCTTTTTCTTGAACATTACAGAAAAGAGCAATCTTCTTACGTTCGTTTGCTGGGATCATACGATCTGAGCGACAAACTAGAATATCTGGTTGGATACCGATAGATAGCAGCTCTTTAACAGAGTGCTGAGTTGGCTTAGTTTTCACTTCGCCAGCAGCTGCTAGGTAAGGAACTAGAGTTAGGTGCATGAACATTGCGCGCTCGCGACCAAGTTCTACTGCTAGCTGACGAATTGCTTCCATAAATGGCAGTGACTCGATATCACCTACCGTGCCGCCTACCTCAACGATAGCAACATCATGGCCTTCAGAACCTGCGATTACGCGGTCTTTGATAGCATTAGTGATATGAGGAATTACCTGAATGGTAGCACCTAGGTAGTCACCACGACGCTCTTTACGTAGAACGTCTGCGTAAACACGACCAGCAGTGAAGTTGTTACGCTTAGTCATCTTAGTGCGAATGAAACGCTCGTAGTGACCAAGGTCAAGGTCAGTCTCCGCACCATCTTCTGTAACAAACACTTCACCGTGTTGAGTTGGGCTCATTGTGCCTGGGTCAACGTTGATGTAAGGGTCAAGCTTCATCATCGTCACTTTAAGACCACGAGCTTCAAGAATAGCCGCAAGAGATGCTGCTGCAATACCTTTACCTAGAGAGGATACAACCCCGCCAGTAACAAAAATGTAATTTGTCGTCATGTTTAACCTGAAATTGGTTGAATGAGGGAAATGGAGTGCTTCTGGACGGGACGTAAATATACCAGAAGCTCCCTAACGCCACAACGTGAAATCTATCACACCGCAATTTTTTATTTTTTGCTTCAAATCAAAGTCGAGTGCTCATGCCATTTTGGCTTCACTCTTCTCGTTTTACTTCATCCCACATCGATTCCAGTTCATTCAAACTAAAGTCCGTTAGCGTTTTTCCCTTTTGCGCGACCTTCGCCTCTACGCCTTTAAAACGTCTTGAAAACTTCAAATTCGCTTTAGACAGTGCCACTTCAGGATCTTGCCCCAAGTGACGTGAAAGATTTACCGTTGCAAACAATAAATCCCCCAACTCAAGCTCTACCTTAGTTGCATCTGGTGTGATTTGAAGTACCTCTTCCATGACCTCTTCAATTTCTTCTTGAACCTTCTCTACTACCGGGCCAAGTGAATCCCAATCGAAACCATATTTAGCGCATTTCTTTTGAATCTTTGTAGCACGAGAAAGCGCAGGCAGAGAGTTTGGTATTGAGTCTAGAATACTTTCTTCCGATTTGCCTACTTGTGCTTTTTCTTTGGCTTTTTCCGCTTCCCAATTGGCATGAATTTCTTCTTCGGAATCAAATTCCACTTCAGAAAAAACATGAGGATGGCGACGAGTCAGTTTTTCATTCACCGTCTCCACCACATCAGAAAAATCAAACAACGCCTGCTCCTTGGCCAACTGACTATAAAAAATCACTTGATACAACAAGTCTCCGAGCTCTTCTTTTAGGTTTGACCAATCGCGGTTTTGAATCGCATCAACGACTTCATAGGTTTCTTCGATAGTGTGAGGAACGATAGTGTCAAATGTCTGCTTTAAATCCCAAGGACAGCCACTTTCTGGGTCACGCAGCTTCGCCATGATTTGTTCTAACTGTTCAATTGGATGACTCATTTTTCTGTTCCTTTAACCCTTTCTATCTAAAGAAAAAGGTGAGCAGTCAAAACCACTCACCTTTGTTATATGTTGATCAATTCTCTAAATAATTGAAGCTGTAGCTAGGCGGCAAGCGAGCGAGACTCCTGAGCATAGCTTGCCTATGTGATGAGCCTGGGCCGGCACTCCGGAGTGAGCGCAGGCAACAACGCTATCAGCTTCAAGTATGACGAGAATTTTAGCCGAGGCGTTTTACCGACATGACATCCTTAATCTGCTCAACGCGTTTCGATACGCGAGAGAACACTTCAAGGTTGGTGACTTCAAGATCAAAGTCCATGATCGACATTTGCGTACGGTAATCGACGCGGCTCTTCATGCTGGTGACTTTGATTTTTTCGTTGGCAAACAGTGTGGTGATGTCTTTTAGTAGACCGCCACGTTCCATCGCTTCAACGCGAACGGTCAGGATGTATGAGCCAACATAGCCGCCACCCCATACGGTATCGATGATACGTTCTGGTGCATGATGGCGAAGCTCATCAAGCTGTTCACAATCACTGCGGTGAACCGAAATACCTCGACCTTGGGTGATGTACCCTGCGATTTCATCACCTGGGATTGGCTGACAGCAACGCGCAAGGTGCGTCATCAGGTTATCGACCCCCTCGACAACCACGGCATCTTTTTGTGGTCGGCTTTGTGCGGGTGCTTTACCCTCTGCTTCTTGCAGCTTTTCGAGCGCTTGCTTGTCTTCTTCTTCGGCTGTTGGCTTATTAACTAATGCATTAATATGGTTAACAATTTGGTTAATTCGCAAATCACCACTACCAATGCCAACGTAAAGCTCATCCGCACTGTTGACGTTAAAGCGCTTCACCGCGTAGTGCTCTGCATCTTTGAGCGTTGCACCAATTTTTGCTAACTCATGTTCAAGAATTTCACGGCCGGCTTCTAGGTTCTTCTCACGGCTTTGCTTACGGAACCATGCATTGATTTTCGCACGCGCGCGGCCTGATGTGACGAAACCTAAAGAAGGGTTTAACCAATCACGTGATGGATTCGGTTCTTTCTGAGTGATGATTTCTACCTGATCGCCCATTTGCAGTTTGTGGGTAAATGGTACGATTCGCCCCGCAACTTTGGCGCCGATACAACGGTGGCCCACTTCTGAGTGAATGTGGTAGGCGAAATCAAGTGGCGTCGCGCCCATTGGCAAGTCGACAACATCGCCACGCGGGGTAAAGGCATACACGCGGTCATCGAATACCTGACTGCGTAGCTCATCCAGCATTTCGCCAGAATCGGACATCTCTTCTTGCCAATCCAGTAGCTTACGTAACCATGTAATCTTCTCGTCGTAGCCGCTGCGAGTACTTGCACCTTCTTTGTATTTCCAGTGCGCAGCGACACCCAGCTCCGACTCTTCATGCATTTGCTTGGTTCGGATCTGGATCTCTATTGTCTTACCTTCCGGACCAAGGATGACGGTGTGAATTGATTGGTAACCATTTGGTTTTGGGTTGGCGACATAGTCGTCAAACTCATTTGGCAAGTGCTTGTATTTGGTGTGAACCACACCAAGTGCGGCATAACAGTCTTGAAGTTTGTCGGCGATGATACGTACTGCACGTACGTCAAACAATTCATCAAATGCCAGACTTTTCTTCTGCATTTTTCGCCAGATACTGTAAATATGCTTTGGACGACCACTGACTTCAGCGTTGATGCCAAAAGTGTTCATTTCTTGAGTGAGGTCATCAACAAAGTCTTTAATGTACTGTTCACGTACAATACGGCGCTCAGAAAGCTGCTTAGCGATTTGCTTATAGGTTTCAGGTTGTTGGTAACGAAATGCGTAATCTTCTATTTCCCATTTCAGCTGACCAATACCAAGACGGTTAGCAAGTGGCGCATAGATGTTGGCACACTCTTTTGCGGCTGCACATCGCACCTCATCTGGCGCTTGTTTGACTTCAATCAGGTTGCAGATACGCTCAGCCAGCTTGATGACCACGCAGCGAAAATCGTCGACCATCGCTAACAGCATACGACGAACGTTATCCACTTGAGACGACGCCGCACCGCCGTCCATGGTCACATTAAGTTGTCCGATGGCTGCCATTTCCTCGACACCATCAATCAATTTAATGATTTCTTTGCTGTATTTCTCTTCCAGTGCTTCTCTGTCAAAAGCACCACTAGAGACCAAAGGAAACAGTTGGGCAGCGATTAACGTCGCTTTATCCATCGACAAGGTGATCAAGATCTCGATCATCTCTCGTCCACGCCACAACAATAGCTCAGCCTGTTCGTGATCGACCAAAATCGTTTGGCAGTCTCGATACACTTCAGCTAAGCGTTTTGCTGTGTTCTTCTCTTGCCCTAGGCTAGCCACCCAGTTATCAAGTTCAAACTGTTCGTCTTGGTTTAAATGCGCGCTTCTTACCGCAACCATCTCATCATCCTAATTATTATATTTGTGTGGTTTGACTATCACCATCCAGGTTAGTTCTAGTGCCCCGCGTTATGCGCAGGCTTTTTGACCACTCACCACAAGTAAGTGGCCAACGTCTTAAAGGTTAAGACTTTTCAAATAGTGCCATCGACTCTAAATGGCTAGTATGAGGGAACATGTCCAGCATACCCAATTTGGTTAATTGATAGCCTTGTTCTAGTAAGCTCTGACTATCCCTTGCAAGGGTAGCAGGATTGCAAGAAACATAAACTACACGCTGTGCGCCAAGTGCAGAAACTTGATCGATGATCCCACTCGCACCAGCTCTTGCGGGATCAAGCAGCACTTTGTCGAACTGTTCTGCCGCCCAAACTTGCCCCTCAAAATCTTCCTCAAGGTTAGCGTGATAAAATTGTGCGTTATTGATTTGGTTCAAGGAGGCATTATTTGCTGCCTTTGCCACCATCTCAGCGACACCCTCAACCCCCACGACGTGCTTCGCTCGCTTGGCAATTGGTAGGCTGAAGTTTCCTAGACCGCAAAACAAATCTAACACTCGCTCGTCACTTTGTGGGTCTAACCACTCCAACGCTTGCGCCACCATTTTTTGGTTCACCGCTTGGTTCACTTGAATAAAGTTATTTGGCGTAAATGGCACGGTGACACCAGCTTCTTGATAGAAAGGTGCTTCACCTTCAATCAAATCAAGCTGATCCCTTTCTGGCATCAGATAGAGCGCTGCATGATGACACTTCGCCAATTCCACCAGCGTGTTGGTTTCTTTTTCAGTCAGCTTGCTTAGATGGCGCAATGTAATACATGGGCAATTGTCGCCTAGCACCAACTCTACGTGACCTAGCTGCTCTGGTTTCCTAAACGCTTTTAACGTCGAGTAGATTTCTGGCAATAGCACATTCAACTCAGGCGCTAGCACTGGGCAGTCTGTCACTTGCGCGATTTGCTTGCTTTGCTTCTTACGGAAACCAAAATGCAATTGGCGCGTTTTCTTGTCTACAAATAGACTGACTCGCGCACGGCGACGATAGCCGAGCGATTCACCCAATATCGGCGCATCGAGCTCAATATCGCTACCCGCGAATTTTCGCATTAGCTGGCGGAGCGTCTGCTGTTTATGTGTCAATTGTTGGTCATAATTAAGATGCTGTAAGTCACATCCACCGCATTCATGGTAGTGCGGACAGAATGGCTCGACACGCGCTTCACTCGGTTGAATAACTTGAATCAACTGACCGCGTGCAAATTTGCTCTTCTCTTCCACCAATTGGGTAACCACTTCCTCACCCGGTAGAGCGCCATTAATGAATAAGGGCTTATTTTTAAGGTAAGCAATGCCTGCGCCGTGGTGATCCAAACGCTCCACCTGCACCGCTTGGTGACGAGTATTTAGTTGCGTTTTCTTTTTAGGTTGAAAGATACGTGCCATGCTCTGTGCCTGATTTGTGTCTAATTGCTCTACGGCTTCACTATTCTTGATTGCAGCCGTTGTGTGATTCGAGTGACTTGATTATGCTTACCGTTTATTCGGTGACGCCACTTATACTCAAGTTAATTATGATACTTGAGCAATGATGCGTTATTTTCCCATATCCAGCCCCCGATGTAATCAGATAACATGACCAGATATGGCTTACGAGCACGCGTAATTACACTCACTCTCGCGCCCACACTCATTATTGGTTTATTACTGAGCGGTTTTTTCTCATTTAATCGCTACCAAGACCTCGAGACACAAGTGATCACCACCGGTAACAGCATTATCGAACCGCTTGCCATTGCCAGTGAAGCCCACTTACTTTCTGAAAGTCGAGAAGCTGTTCGCCGACTGATTAGTTATACGCACCGCAAAAACTCAAAGTTGGTACGCAGTATTGCCGTATTTGATGAACAGCATGAACTGTTTGTTACCTCTAACTTTCATCCCGATTTTGAAGCTCTGACGTTTCCAAAAGATCAGCCCATTCCTCAACTGGGTAATTCAGAAATATTTGATAACGCCCTTATCCTTCGCGTCCCCATTTTGTCAGAAGGTCGTTACTTATCCGCTCTCTCTAACGAGGGCCAAGCTTCCAAAGCTATTGGCTACATTGCTGTGGAAATGGACCTCTCAACACTTCGCTTACAGCAATACCAAGAAGTTTTCTCTGCTTTCCTCGTACTGGTTCTTGGCATTAGCTTAGCCAGTATATTTGCCTCTCGCCTAATGCACGACGTCACTCAGCCGATCACTCATATGAAGAACGTCGTGGATAGAATTCGCCGCGGCCACCTAGATGTGCGTATTGAAGGAAAAATGCATGGCGAATTGGATCAACTGAAGAACGGCATCAACGCCATGGCGGTCTCGCTGTCTGAGTACCACGTGGAGATGCAACACAGTATAGACCAAGCAACTTCCGATTTACGTGAAACGTTAGAACAGCTCGAAATTCAGAACGTCGAATTGGATATCGCGAAGAAACGAGCACAAGAAGCTGCTCGCGTAAAATCTGAATTCTTAGCCAATATGTCTCACGAACTGCGTACACCTCTCAATGGTGTGATCGGCTTTACTCGACAAATGTTGAAGACCCAGTTGTCAAACAGTCAAACGGATTATCTGCAAACAATTGAAAAATCCGCCAACAACCTGCTGAATATCATCAATGACATTCTTGACTTCTCAAAACTGGAAGCAGGTAAACTGGCACTAGAAAACATCCCATTTAACTTCCGAGAAAGCCTAGAGGAAGTCATCAGCTTACAAGCGACTAGCGCGCATGAAAAAGGTCTGGAAATCACGTTAAAAGTCGATCCGAAGCTCCCACAGGGTCTCGTCGGTGATCCACTACGCATCCAACAAATCTTAACCAACTTGGTCGGCAACTCGATCAAATTTACTGAGCGTGGCAACATCGATATCAGCGTCGAGATGCGCTCTCAATCTGCTGACTCTGTCGAGCTACAATTTATGGTGCGTGATACGGGAATTGGTATTTCAGAGCGTCAACAAGCGCAGTTATTCCAAGCCTTTAGCCAAGCAGATGCGAGTATTTCTCGTCGCTATGGTGGAACTGGCCTTGGCTTGGTCATCACGCAAAAACTGGTCAGTCAAATGGAGGGCGAAATCAGCCTTACCAGTCGTCTGCACCAAGGTTCAACCTTCTGGTTTACGCTGCGTCTCAGCTCGACTGAAATGCCGATGAGCGATCTGATTGACGTAGAATTGCTCACTGGTAAGCAACTGCTATTAGTCGAACCCAACATGCAAGCTGCATCCGTGACACAGCAACTCTTGAACCAAGAAGGCATGATAGTCACTTATCGTTCATCACTTCCGGAAAATGACGAACACTACGACTACGTATTGCTTAACCTTGCAGCCAACCAAACTTATGACGAAGAGTCGGTGACCGCTTGGATTGAGCAAGCCAAACGTATGGCTCCGAGTGTGATAATGGGAACGCCAAGTACCGAGCTTGCACTGGCCGATCAAGTCATGAATACGCTCCAAATTCAATGTCTAACTAAACCATTGTCGCGCCGTAAGCTATTGCAAAGCCTCATCTCTGAGCACACTGAAGCACCTCAACCTGAGGTAACACCCATTGAGGCGTTAGAAAGCGAGCGATTGCCACTAACGGTACTCGCTGTTGATGACAATCCGGCCAACTTAAAACTGATCGCTGCGTTACTAAAAGAGCGTGTCGAAACGGTGACAGCGTGCAGCAATGGTCAGCAAGCAGTGAACCTCGCGACCGAGAAGAAATACGATCTGATCTTTATGGACATCCAAATGCCATTGATGGACGGAGTGACCGCTTGTCAGCACATCAAAGAGCTAGATCTTAACAAAGATACCCCAGTAATTGCGGTGACCGCTCACGCTATGGCGGGCGAGCGTGACCGACTTCTGGCTGCTGGCATGGACGACTACCTGACCAAACCAATTGAAGAGCATGTGTTGCAGCAGGTTTTGGTTCACTGGAACCCAAATACTTGTACTGAAAGTGTCGACAAGATTGCGCCATCTTATGTAGAGCCTGTTGTAGAGACAGCACCACCAGCGATAGAAAAACCACAACAAGACGTCATCATCGACTGGCAAGCGGCATTGAAGCAAAGTGCCAACAAAGAAGACTTAGCCAAAGACATGCTGCGTATGTTGATTGATTTTATTCCTGAGGTGGAAGAAGTGGTCGATCAAGCATTAGTACAAGAAGATTTCTCGCGTGATGATCTTATCCATGTGGTGCATAAACTTCACGGCAGCAGCTCTTACTGCGGCGTACCAAGGTTGAAGTCATTGTGTGCAACGTTAGAGCAAGCGCTGTGCTCAGGTGCTGACATCGAAGACATCGAGCCGGAAATGTTCGAGCTACAAGATGAGATGATTAAAGTCACCACAACGGCGAAGCTCTATCTTGAACAATAGAGAATAGCTTCATAAATCAACGCAATAAAAAAGCCAGAGCATCGACTCTGGCTTTTTCGTATTCGGTTTTTAATCCGCAATCAGACAAGTTAGGATTCAAAAATCACCGTCGCGACCGCGTAATGACGCTCATCAGAAATCGACAGATGAACATGATTGACGCCCATCGACTCTGTGATTTGCTTTGCAACACCAGATAAAGTCAACACTGGCTTACCAAACTCATCATTGGAGACAGTAAAATCATGGAAGGTCACACCTTTGGCAATGCCCGTTCCCAGAGCTTTTGATGCCGCTTCCTTTACTGCAAAACGCTTCGCAAGGTAACGTCCCTTTTGCTTCAGTTCAGCAAACTTTGCCATTTCCTCTTGTGTAAGGACGCGTTTTGCAAACGGCTCACCAGTTCGAGCAAGCGCCTTCTCGATGCGCTCAATCTCAGCGATGTCAGTGCCTAATCCTAAAATTGCCATGCTGAAATCTGATTATTTGCGCGCGGCAACCATGATGGCTTTCATTTCGGCCACAGATTTTTCTAGACCATCGAATACTGCACGACCAATGATCGAGTGACCGATATTTAGCTCGTAAATTTCTGGCAGAGCCGCAATAGGTGCAACGTTGTGGTAAGTCAGACCATGGCCTGCATTAACAATGATGCCTAGGTTGTCAGCGTAGCTTGCGCCTGCTGCGATTTTCTTTAGTTCGTCTTGCTGGTCTACTTCTGTTGCCGCGTCTGCGTAGTGACCTGTGTGAAGTTCAATGTATGGTGCACCACATGCTTTTGCTGCATCGATTTGCTGACGGTCAGCATCAATGAACAGCGACACTTTGATGCCTGCTTCGGTCAGTTTTTGGGTGGCCGCTTTCACTTTTTCAAGTTGACCAACCACATCCAGACCGCCTTCTGTCGTCAATTCTTCACGCTTTTCAGGTACCAGACAAACAAACTCAGGTTGAGTTTGAAGTGCAATCTCAACCATCTCATCCGTCACCGCCATTTCTAAGTTCATACGAGTCTGAATGGTTTCTCTTAGGATACGCACATCACGATCATTAATATGGCGGCGATCTTCACGCAAGTGAATCGTAATGCCGTCCGCACCTGCGCGCTCTGCAATCTCTGCTGCGTGTACAGGATCTGGGTATTTCGTACCACGTGCATTACGAAGAGTAGCAATATGATCGATATTAACGCCTAAGTAGATTGAGCTCATTTTCCATTACTCCGTGCTCTGGTCTGAATAAATAATTCGCGACTTTTTAAAGGTTTGCCGCCAAGATACGGCTTTAATGCTAGTCGTGTAAAGCGTTTCGCCGCTTTTAATTGCTCTTTAGTGACGAAACGCCGTTCACTAATCGCTATCAATTCGTTGCCTAAAAAAGTCAGGTTATCGCGCCTTACCGAAGCGATGAATCCCTTTTGCTCACGATAACGATAGGTCATATCAGGATCAACAGGCTCACCTGTACCGGCGCAGTGCAAAAAGTCGACCCCATAACCCATCGCAGATAGAAGTGCTAGTTCAAAACGACGCAATCCCGGCTCTGGGTTATCACACTGAGCAAGCTCTGTTAATGCATGTAGATAGTCATGAAATAGAGCGGGCATTGGTACTTCTGCCATCAGTACGCGACCGATCAACTCATTCACATACATTGCAGAATAAAGATGGATTCCACTCAGAGGTAAACCAAGGCTAATGGGCTCTGCTTGACGCAAAGTTTTCATTGAGCCTTTGCCAGACCATTTGAGTAACAAAGGCGTGAAAGGCTGCAGCGCTCCTTTTAGATTGGAGCGTTTACTGCGTGCACCTTTTGCCATTAACGTGACCCGCCCATACTCCTCACTGAATACATCAAGGATTAAGCTCGATTCACTGTAAGGGCGTCGATGCAATACAAAGCAGCGTTGAAAGCCTTCTGAAGACTGGTTGCTCATTTCAATCAGTGTGCCTAAGTCGGTAATAAAAAATAAGGAGCCAAAGGCTCCTTATTTTAATCGATATTGAATGTTAATCGATGTTGGAGCGAAGTATCTTCGCAGCCAAGCTTATAGGTCGTCGATGTAGCCTAGTGAGCGCAGTGCACGTTCGTCGTCTGCCCAACCAGATTTCACTTTTACCCAAGTCTCTAGGTATACCTTACGACCAAACAGCTCTTCCATATCTAGACGCGCTTCGCGACCAATGGTCTTGATCTTCTCGCCACCTTTACCAATCACCATCTTCTTCTGGCCACTGCGCTCAACAAGAATCAAGGCATTGATGTGGAAGCCGTCGGTTTCAGGGTTGTAATCGAAGCGTTCGATTTCAACCGTTACCGAGTATGGCAGTTCATCACCGGTAAAACGCATCAGCTTTTCGCGAACAATTTCAGACGCCATGAAACGCTGAGAGCGGTCTGTCACATACTCTTCAGGGAAGTGATGCGTCGCTTTTGGTAAGTGATCACGCACATGCTTGCGCAGCACATCGATATTCTTACCTTGCTTCGCAGAGATTGGCACAACGTCAACAAAGTCCATTTTCTTAGACATGTCAGCCATGTGCATCATCACTTCGTTACGATCTTGCACGTTATCGACTTTGTTTACACACAGGACAACTGGGAAGTTCGATTTTTGAAGCTTATTCAGTACCATCTCGTCGTCTTTGGTCCAATGCGTACCATCAACTAAGAAAAACACCAAGTTCACATCACTCAAAGACGAGTTTGCCGCACGGTTCATTAAACGGTTGATCGCACGCTTTTCTTCAATGTGAAGTCCTGGTGTATCAACGTAAATCGCTTGGTAATCACCGTCCGTATCCACGCCCATAATACGGTGACGTGTTGTTTGCGGCTTACGTGACGTGATCGAAATTTTCTGACCCAAGATTTTATTCAGAAGTGTCGATTTACCTACGTTAGGGCGGCCAACAATAGCAATGAAGCCACAATGTTGGTTCTCTGGTGAACTTTGCTCACCAGGTGATGCAAAATATGCATCGATATCGAATTCGTTATCAGCCATTCGTTAATTGCTCAAGTGCTGTTTCTGCAGCCGCTTGTTCTGCCTTGCGGCGGCTGGTGCCTTTACCAATGACAGGCTTATCCACACCTGCTACTTCACACTCAACCGTGAACTCTTGGTTGTGCGCTTCACCTTTAATATTAGTCACTGTGTAAGCTGGCAGTGGTTTTCTTCTGCCTTGCAGGAACTCTTGTAGGCGAGTTTTTGGATCTTTCTGTGATACGCCTGGCTTAATCGCCTCAAGACGACTGTTGTACCAACTCAGTACAATACCACGCACAACTTCAAGATCACTATCAAGGTAAATCGCACCAATAATGGCTTCTACCGCATCGGCTAGAATAGAGTCTCGGCGGAAACCACCACTCTTCAATTCACCTGGACCTAATTTTAAGTAATCTCCTAGACCGAATTCACGACCCAGCTCAGCCAATGTATGTCCGCGAACCAAAGTGGCGCGCATGCGGCTCATGTCACCTTCGTTTACTTTTGGGAAACGATGGTACAGATCATCAGCGATGACAAAACTTAAAATTGAATCGCCCAGAAACTCAAGACGTTCGTTGTGCTTGCTGTTGGCGCTGCGGTGAGTCAGCGCCAGGTTGATAAGCTCAGCATCATTAAACTGGTAGCCAAGCTTTCTCTCTAGTTTATCAATTGGAGAATTCATACTCTCTCGATATTAAATGGTTAGTGAATACCGCCGATGCGGTTAAAACGCACACCGGTTGGAATCCATGAAGGTAGAACGCTGTCTGCACCGCGCTCAAACTCAAAGCTTATCCAGATAGCAACCGCTTTTCCGACTAAGTTTGCTTCTGGTACAAAGCCCCAGTAACGGCTGTCAGCACTGTTGTCACGGTTATCACCCATCACAAAGTACTGACCTTGCGGTACAACCCACTCATTCACTCCAGGGCGTGGCTGGTAGCTCTGTACTCGGTCTCGAGACAGTGGGTTAACCAAAACTTGATGGGATACATCACCCAACTTTTCGTTCATTTGAATCAGAGGAATGCCATTTTGAATAAATGGGCTTTCTTCTACATTACTCAATTTCACCGGCTTACAAACCGACTCGCCTTTTGCTTTGATACACAGGTCTTTACCCTCTGAGTAACGAACCGTATCGCCCGGTAGACCAACAACGCGCTTGATATAATCAATGTTGGGTTGAGGTGGGTATTTGAATACCACGATATCGCCACGCTCAGGCTTACCCGTTTCCACTAGTTGAGTACGCCATACGGGATCTTTCAATCCATACGCGTATTTTTCCACCAGAATGAAGTCACCTACGAGTAGGGTTGGCATCATTGACCCTGAGGGAATTTGGAACGGTTCATAGATAAAAGAACGCAATACTAAAACGAATGCAATCACTGGGAAGATAGACACGCTGTTCTCTATCCACCAAGGTTGGCTTTCTACTTTCTGTAGCGTCACCGCATCCAGACCATTTGCTGTCTGTGCTTGGATCTCTGCCACTTTCGCCTGACGCTTTTTCGCAAACACCAACTTTTCCAGTAGCCAAACGACGCCTGTTACCAAAGTTACGATAACAAGGATCAGTGAAAATGTATTCGCCATTAAATTCCCTTATCTAAAAAATACGAAAGTGAAAGAGCCGAAACCCTTTCACTTATGTTGTTATCTACGTCTTATGACAGACAAGAGTGAGATAAAGTTCAACTCTAGTCTTTACCCACGTGAAGAATCGCTAGGAACGCTTCTTGAGGCAGCTCTACGTTACCGATCTGCTTCATACGTTTCTTACCTTCTTTCTGTTTCTTCAGAAGTTTCTTCTTACGGCTCACGTCACCACCGTAACATTTCGCAATTACGTTCTTACGCAGCTGTTTTACGGTAGAGCGCGCGATGATGTGGTTACCGATTGCCGCTTGGATTGCGATATCGAACATCTGACGAGGGATGAATTCTTTCATCTTCTCTACCAACAAACGACCACGGCTTTGTGCTTGATCTTTGTGAGTGATGATCGCCAGGGCATCCACTTTATCACCGTTCAATAGAACGTCTACACGAACCATGTTTGATTCTTCAAAGCGTTGGAAGTTGTAATCCAATGATGCGTAACCACGAGACGTTGACTTAAGACGGTCAAAGAAGTCCAGTACCACTTCTGCCATCGGAATATCATACGTCACTGCAACTTGGTTACCATGGTAAACCATATCGACTTGCATACCACGTTTCTCTACACAGAGGGTAATAACATTACCTAGGTAGTCCGCTGGTACAAGAATATTACAACGTGCGATAGGCTCACGAATGTGTTCAATATCATTCACTGCAGGTAGCTTCGCTGGGCTATCTACGTACAAGGTGTCACCGTTTGTTTGTTCAACTTCGTAAACTACGGTCGGTGCTGTCGTAATAAGATCAAGATCGTATTCACGCTCAAGACGCTCTTGGATAATTTCCATGTGCAGCATGCCAAGGAAGCCGCAACGGAAACCAAAACCAAGTGCAGCCGAGTTTTCTGGCTCATAGAATAGTGATGCGTCATTTAAGCTTAGCTTGCCTAGTGCGTCACGGAAGTTTTCGTAATCATCAGATGATACTGGGAACAAACCCGCGTATACCTGAGGTTTTACTTTCTTAAAGCCGGGTAGTGGCTTATCGCTACCGTTTTTCGCTAGTGTCAGCGTATCACCAACTGGTGCACCAAGGATGTCTTTGATACCACAAACTACCCAGCCTACTTCACCAGTATTTAGAACATCGGTATCTACTTGCTTAGGTGTGAAGATACCTAGACGGTCTACACCCCAAGTTTGACCAGTGCTCATCACTTTGATCTTTTCGTTTTTCTTCAGAGAGCCGTTTTTAATACGAACCAAAGAAACAACGCCAAGGTAGTTATCGAACCATGAGTCAATGATCAGCGCTTGCAGTGGCGCATCTGGATCACCTTCTGGTGCAGGGATCGCTGATACGATATTTTCAAGTACGTCATCAACACCGAGGCCTGTCTTCGCAGAACAGCGGGTTGCTTCCATCGCATCAATACCAACGATTTCTTCAATTTCTTCCGCTACACGCTCAGGATCCGCAGCTGGTAGATCAATCTTGTTAAGGATTGGCACAACCTCTAAATCCATTTCGATTGCGGTGTAACAGTTAGCGAGCGTTTGAGCTTCTACACCCTGACCGGCGTCAACCACGAGTAGCGCACCTTCACAAGCGGCTAGAGAGCGTGATACTTCGTACGCAAAGTCAACGTGTCCCGGAGTATCGATGAAGTTCAGCTGATACGTTTCACCGTTTTTAGCAGTGTAGTTTAGCGTCACACTCTGAGATTTAATGGTGATACCACGCTCACGTTCAAGATCCATAGAATCCAGAACCTGTGCGGCCATTTCACGATCGCTCAATCCTCCACATACTTGGATGAGACGGTCTGATAGGGTCGACTTACCATGGTCGATGTGGGCGATAATCGAAAAGTTACGAATGTGCTTCATAGATTTAGGGTGACTAACTCTTTACAAATAAGGACAGTAAGAAAGCCGTCAGCTGACGGCATTTCAATCAAGTTGGCAGATTCTACCCAATTTCGTGAACGGGCGCACCTGTTTTAAAGTATATACCTGAATGACTCAAAAATGAGGGGCTCAAGCTATTGGATCGGCTCACCAAGCACTCGAATGAGTGTGACTTGTTGTTTTGACGCATCCTCTAAAGGACGAGAAACGCATTTCGCCACAAACATACCACCTGCGGCAAACAAGACTGAAGTGATAATGATGACCCCTTCACCTCCTCCCGTGAGCGGAGCAAAGGCAGCATGGCCAATAAGCGCACCAATCATTAACCCAAATAGAGGAAAAAGATACACCGCCATCGCTGACTTGATCAAACTCGATTCAGGAAAGCCGATTTCTACCACCTGACCAACTTTGACAGACTTTTCAGTACGCAGGTGCCATGACAAGGTTTTGTTGCCGATCGCTTTGGTCACCACACCTGTTCCGCAGCTTTTTTGCGATGAACAGCTGCTGCAACTGGTCTGTTGCTCGCAGCTGAGGTCAACGTCGTATTGCTGACCGTGACGTTGAACTCCTGTCACGGTTGCTAATGCGGTCATCATTGTACTTCACTCTTTGCTACATCAAAGGTAACCGATTGTGCGATACGTTGAGCCGTTGCGGGTGGAATATCGCCCACCACTGAAATTTCATAGTTGCCATTGATGAAGCTATGTAACGTCCTACGCCCTTGGCGAACCAACTGGCCTTTTAACGAGTGTTCATCTTTGTTTGCTACATACACGGAGAAGCTGAATAAGCCATCAGAATACAGTTGGCTCTCTACCATTTGATCGGTCACCGCCATACGGTAGCGATTTAGCTCGTTGGGATGAAAACCTGCTGGCGTCCAGCCCACATTCCAGTTACTGGTTCCATTGTCGCCTTTCGGCATTGTCAACACGGCTGGAAGCTGTACATCTTGGAGCCCACTCATCAGCTCTGCTATTTTAGGGTTCACCGTGTAGGAAATGGTACGGTATTGCTCCAACATCTCGCCATCGCGGTCAACAAGATCCGCGCGTAGAGGCAGTTTGCTCTTTTCATCAATCCAAAGCACGTAGGAATAGCGCAAACCGTCTTTTGGTACGATCCGTAATACTTGAGTCGGCACGCCAGCTTCGCGCGCACGGCCTACTTGCACGTAATCGTAGTAAAGATTCAACTCATCAATATTGGTGTTCAGCATTGGCATCGTTGGTGCGACCATCTTGCCGGACTCGATGGTAAAAGGTTCCGCGCCCGTTTCGACATAACTCACTTCAGAGCCACGACGAATCACCTCACGCACAGGGCCGCTCAGATACACAAGATGGGCGTATTGGTCTTGACCATGAGTCGCGTGGCGATACAACAAGGGTTCAATGCTGTTCTTTTTGATGAGGATATAAGAGAGTTCGTAGCTTAGGTTTTGACTCGCCTCGCTCATTTGATGCAACAACGCCTCCGCTGGCTTATCACCAGCAAAGGCATGCGAAGACATCAGACTGAACAGAGCGCAAGCGCTGATCAGAAATTTATTCATTCAATATCCGGTGTCAGATGTTCATCTTGCTGAGATGCATCACTGTTAATTCTTAGCTGCAGCTCGTAATCACGAAGCATAGCATGTACGCGTTTACGCTGCTCTTGCATATTGGCTTCACCAACAGAACGCTCTACGGATTCACGCGTCAAACTCACTGGCTCAGCACTGCCTGCAAATGGCACAGTTTGAAGCACTGGAAGTTGCTCCGCTTGTGGTGACATTGGGTCACTACCACCGTATTGTTGCACACCTAAAATCACTGCCAATGACACACATGCAGCAACGGCAACTTGCCCAAACTGAGTCAACCATTCTGGTAACTGGCGTTTGGCTTTCTGTGGTTCCGGTTGCGACTCTTTTAGTGTGTCACTGATTGAAATCACATTCGCACTGCGCGAATCAATAGCACGATGTACAGGTTCACCTTCTAACGCTAACGCCACGCTTTCAGCAATATTCCACTCTGGTTTTGCGGGCGCGTCACCTCGCATCACATCACCGATAAGATGATAGTTCTGCCAAGCATCACGACTTTCTTGGTCTTGCTCTAATTCTTGAATCAAAGCCTTATCAACCAATTCTCCATCCATGAGTGCTGAAAGTTTTTCTTTGTCAGCCATTGTTTTCACCATAGTTATCACTTGTACTAGCGTTGTAAAAGAGGTTTGATTTTCTTTTCCACCGCCTCACGAGCACGGAAGATACGTGATCGTACTGTTCCCACCGGACAATCCATTACTTCAGCAATTTCTTCATAACTTAAGCCATCAAGCTCTCGTAATGTCATTGCTGTCTTCAAATCTTCAGGTAAGGCTTCGATAGCACTGAACACTACCCGTTGTAATTCTTTGGACAACGTTAGGTTCTCAGGGTTCGAAATTTCTTTAAGTGCATTACCTGTTTCGTAAAATTCAGCTTCTTCAGCATCAACATCGCTTGCTGGTGGTCTGCGCCCTTGAGCGACGATGTGATTTTTCGCAGTATTCACAGCAATGCGATACAGCCACGTATAAAACGCACTCTCCCCACGAAAACTAGGGATAGCTCGGTAAGCCTTGATAAACGCTTCTTGTGCTACATCTGGAACATCACCAGGATTACTTACGTATCTGGAAATAAGATTACATACCTTGTTCTGATACTTTATTACCAGCAGGTTGAATGCTTGCTTATCACCATTCTGAACTCGCTCAATCAATACTTGATCGGTCAGCTGCTCGTTCATTCGAGCCGATACTCCTATCTGTTATGCCCCTACTCTTCTCAGATATGGGTACTAATTATGCAAAACGTAGTATTGACACCACTGCTTACTTGAGCACTATTGTGACTGCTACGTGAATAAGAAAGTTCCACACTTTCGCAATTTTTTCTCATTGTTTTTTCACAGTGTGATGCCACCAACCAAATCCCGCTCCTTGTCTGACCTAAGTCTAATAGTGACAAGCGAGCATACTTAAGGGGAAATGGGTATAATAGATGCTCTCTCTCCCAGATTGTGCTGGGTAGACACTAGAAAAGCAATGGCAATGGCAAACTATTACTTTTCACTTGCATGGCTAATGGCTATCCGAACATCGAGATTCAAATAACACTCAGACAAATTTGTATGTCTTTGACGTGCAATAAAATAGAGTGGCTAAAGCCACCAGAAAAACGATGATTTAGAACAGTCTCCCAACTTAGCCCTAAGCGACGAACGTCGCGTTAATGGAACGCACATGGTGTGCAAAATATACACAAGGTAGCCTTGTTACCTTAGCTTGGGATTATAAAAGTTATATGAACACAAATCGTGAACATGAATGTGACGTATTAGTGGTAGGGAGTGGCGCTGCGGGCTTGTCGTTGGCTTTACGCGTCGCCAACCACTGTAAGGTGATGGTACTCAGCAAGGGACCACGCAGCGAAGGGGCTACCTATTACGCGCAAGGTGGTATCGCAGCCGTATTTGATGAGTCCGACACCATTGAATCTCATGTTGAAGACACACAAATTGCTGGAGATGGCATCTGTGACGAAGAGACCGTCAAGTTCATCGCCGAAAACTCAAAAGAGTGTGTGCAGTGGTTAATTGATGGCGGTGTACCATTTGATCGTGAAGAAGACGATTCTGATGATAAGCCTCGCTATCACCTAACTCGTGAAGGGGGCCATAGCCGTCGCCGTATTTTGCACGCTGCCGATGCAACAGGCATGGCAATGCAAACCTCTCTGCAAGATAACGCCCACAACCACCCTAACATTCATGTTCTTGAGCGCCACAACGCACTCGACCTTATCACCGAAGATAAAGTCGGTGGTGATAAGAGCAAAGTCATTGGTGCTTACATTTGGAATCGCAACAAAGAGCAAGTTGAAACCGTTCGTGCAAAATTTGTTGTGCTCGCAACGGGCGGCGCTTCCAAAGTTTACCAATACACCTCTAACCCAGATGTGTCATCGGGCGATGGTATTGCGATCGCGTGGCGTGCAGGCTGTCGCGTTGCGAACATGGAATTCAATCAGTTCCATCCAACCTGTTTATTCCACCCTGAAGCGCGTAATTTCCTACTGACAGAAGCTCTGCGTGGTGAAGGCGCATACCTACGTCGCCCTGACGGCTCACGTTTTATGCCAGATTTCGATGAACGTAAAGAACTCGCACCACGTGATGTGGTTGCCCGTGCGATCGACTTCGAGATGAAACGCCTCGGCGCAGACTGCATGTACTTAGACATCAGTCACAAACCAGCTGACTTTATTACCAAACACTTCCCTACGATCTACTCTCGCTTGATGGATTTGGGCATTGATATGACCAAAGAGCCGATCCCGATTGTACCAGCAGCGCACTACACCTGTGGCGGCGTCATGGTGGATCAAAACGGCAATACCGATCTGAAAAATCTGTATGCCATTGGCGAGGTGAGCTACACCGGCTTGCACGGCGCAAACCGTATGGCATCGAACTCGTTACTGGAGTGTGTGGTTTATGCCTGGTCGGCAGCAAAAGATATTCTTAAGCACCACCACGACGTAGAGCTCGCACCGCAAGTGCCTTGCTGGGATGAAAGCCAAGTGACGAACAGTGACGAAGAAGTCATCATTCAGCATAACTGGCATGAATTACGTCTATTTATGTGGGATTACATGGGCATCGTACGTACCGATAAGCGTCTGGAACGCGCACTGCGCCGCATTCAAATGTTGCAGCAAGAAACACACGAGTACTATAGTCACTTCCGCGTTTCGAACAACTTGCTGGAGCTTCGTAATCTACTGCAAGTAGCAGAACTGATGGTACGTTGTGCGATGCAGCGCAAAGAGAGCCGAGGCCTGCACTACACCTTGGATTACCCAAATCAGCTGGAAAATAGTGGGCCAACGATTCTGACGCCAAACAAATAAAAACATCAAATGGGAGCATCAGCTCCCATTTTCCATTGACGTAATATCAAACAAAGCTGTCGGTATTGCTCATCAGCGCAACTATCTCGCCAAATCGTTCCCCACTCTCCGGACTCTAACTCAAAAGAGACTTTAAAACTTGCAGCGGAGGTATCTACTTTGGACAACAAAGAAGTTTGAAAAGCGTTTCTTACCACGCCATCGCGGTGAAAATACCAATGCCCTTGAGCAGAGGGCTGCACAAAGGTACCTTGATTTTGGCATTTGGCGATCATTAATAACAGATAGGTCGATAAGATAAATGGGATATCAGTGCAGATAACCGCCCAAATTAAACCATGGAGAAGAAGCTGGTTAGAGACTTGGGCGATTAAAGAGGTATAAATCGTGAGATTAACGAACTTTACTGAGGTTGTGCGCGACAATTTTATCAACCATTGAAGCGTGGCCTAAGTTTTCGCTACGACCATGCCCCATCACCCATGTGAACAAATCCGGATCGTCACATTCTAGTAAAGAGACAAAATCACGCTGCTCTTGTTCTGTTAGAGTGTCAAAACACTCTTCGAAAAACGGCATAATCACCACGTCAAGCTCAAGCATGCCTCGACGACAAGCCCATTTAATACGCGCCTTTTCTTCCGCAGTGTACATTCAGTATTCCTTCATAGATGTCTTGTTCTTATAGCGGAGTGTAACAAGGGAAAAGCGGTGTCACTAGTACCCGGGTCACAATACGCTAGCGAAAGCTGACAAACTCGCTTTGTGCGATTAACATAGTTAAAAATATTTTATAAAGGCATTGTAATCATGGAATGGCAAACTCGCTTTTCACCACTACCGCTATCAACGCAAGACGCTTTGCCCGAGCTGTCTATCTCACTTCTCGATAATTTGAGCATGATCACCATCGTCGGGGAGGATAAAAAGTCGTACCTACAAGGCCAAGTAACCTGTGATGTGGTTTCTCTTGAAAAAGACCAATCTACGCTAGGTGCACACTGTGATGCGAAAGGTAAAGTATGGAGCGTCTTCCGTTTATTCCATCACCACGATGGCTACGGCATGATCCAACCCAAATCAGCCATTGAAGTCGAACTGAAAGAGATCAAAAAGTACGCCGTATTCTCCAAAGTCATCATCGAGGAATCGAGCGACATCATTCTTGGTGTTGCGGGTGAGAATGCTGACGCATTTGTCTCTAGCATAACTGAGGGTGCTGGTGATGTGTGTGTCATCCAAGGAGGTACAGCCGTTAAAGTGACAGAAAACCGTTGGCTACTTGTCGTGACAGCAGAAACAGCGCAAGCGTTGGTTACAAACAGCCAAGCCACACTGACCACTCATGAACTTTGGACTCGCTTTGATATTGAATCGGCGTTGCCATTCGTAGCAACCGAAGCGCAAAACGAACACATTCCACAAGCTCTGAACCTGCAAGCACTTGGTGGGATCAGCTTCACCAAAGGCTGCTACACCGGTCAAGAGACCGTCGCTCGAGCAAAGTATCGTGGTACCAATAAACGTGCAATGTACATAGTGAAAGGTGCAACCGCAGACGCACTGGGTGAAGGCGCGATTGAATTGGAACGTAGCGTGGGTGAAAACTGGCGATCAGTGGGTGCATTGCTCGCGCATTACCAATTTTGCGACAACCAAGCGATGGGTTTGATTGTATTGCCGAATAATCTAGACGATGGCACTCGCCTACGCTTGATTGCTCAACCAGAATGCGAATGGGAAATCGCGGCACTGCCGTACAGCCTTGAAGATGAATAATACCTTCCATACTCCTTTGATGCAGTTTTTGGCAGATCAGAACATAGCGTTCCGCCTTCTTCCTCACCAAAGACCCGCTACGACAATTGAGGATGCCGCGCAACAACGTGGCATCCGTCCTTCACAAATGGTCAAAACGATCTTGTTGCGTGATATGGGCAATCAATATGCGCTCGCCTGTGCGCCTGGCGATCGTAGCATTGATCCTAGAAAAGTTCGTGCACTGCTGCAATGCCGTCGCATGACCTGTGTTGACCAAGCTGACGTACAAGCAATCACCGGATACATGATTGGCACCGTCACCCCGTTACGACTAAAGCGCGACATGCCTATTGTGTTCGACCGAAGTTTGTTGGAAGAAAAAGAAATCACCATCAGCAGTGGCGATCGAATGGCTGGATTAGCATTGTCCATCAATGATCTTATTACGTTGTGTCACCCCACCCTCGCTGATATCTGCCGCTAAACTCAGGTTCTCAATGTAATCATACCTAGCATTCTCATCCCTGTGTGATCTCACTCATGTCAACTCGATCATATCATGGTATTTTTAGTCATTTTAAAAACATAAATAGTCACACAGTAAAAACTCGTATATGCTGAATTTGTTGGTTAAGTTTTCAACAACTGCTTAACCAACATAAAGTGGACATACTGAGTTTAATGACTGCGTTTATGAAGCCAATCGTCCACTTTTGTGTAATGCATCTGTGACTATTCGCCCGCCGAAGCGGGCATTTTTTTACTTACCCTTTTTCTATCCCTTTATCTCTCTGCATGAAAGCCACTGGCCCAATGCACTAGATGTTCATTTCACCACAAAATTTTGCAACCAATATTTTTCCTTCTATTCTTAATCTTGTAACAAAACCAAGGCTAAATACACCACGTATACAGACATAGCGGCAGAGCAGGTTCCTCCCATCACATTTTTTTGGGGTAATCCTCACGCTATTTGAGCGGTGGCTCTGTCAATTTGTCTAATGCTGCACAAATCTCTTAAATCACACACCCAGCCTATGCCGAATACTATTGCTGTCACAATAATTTTTGGATGTAAAACGTAGAATAAGCGCGCTAGGTAAGAGATAAGGAAAAGTAAATATGAGACTGTTTAAGCGCTATACACCCGGTATGATTGCTAAACACATAAGTCGTCTTTTTAAAGGCAGAATCTATATTTACGGAGTCGGTAAGTTCGAGTTTGATAACGGAAAGTTGATGTTGCCGGAGAAAGCTGAAAAACGCCACTTTCAAGCAGTAAAAGAGATTAACCAAGAAATCATGAAACTCCGATGTGCGTATGCTTAACTTGGCTTAGCGAAACATCGATGTAATAAAAAAGGCTGGATTAACCAGCCTTTTTTGCGTCTTTCACATAATGAAACTCAGCAAGCGTTCACCGACGAGCAAGATCCGGCAGATTGCCTTTCAAGCCCAATGCTCGCTTCATGATTTCGTCTTTCGCACCTGGCAATTGTCCCGCTAAGCTCAAACCAATACCACGCACTAGCTTCTTGGCTGGGTTCTCGCCACTAAACAAATCACGGAAACCTTGCATTGCCGCGATCATCTTCGCCGCTTCCGTTTTACGCCAGCGTTCGTAACCACGCAAATTACGCTTCGTTCCGATATCTTGACCTTGTTTCCACAAGGCTAGCACTTCTTGCGCTAAGCTTGCGGCGTCAAGCAAACCTAAGTTCACACCTTGCCCAGCTAACGGGTGGATAGTATGGGCGGCATCACCAACCAAGGCGACTCGTTCAACCACAAAGTCACGCGCATAACGCATTTTGAGTGGGTACGCGGCACGCTCCCCCACCACTTCGCACAAACCTAAGCGAGCATCAAACTCACTCGTCAGCGCTTTATTGAAGTCATGCTCACTCATTGCTAGCAGTTGTTCGGCGCGGCTCGGATCCGTCGACCACACAATGGAGCTCATGTGTGGATCAGACATAGGCAGAAAAGCCAGTGGGCCTTGGGGAGTAAAAATCTGACGTGCGACACTATTATGAGCATCAGCCGTTTTCACGTTTGCAACTAACGCACTATGACCGTAATCCCAAAGGGTCAGCGGAATGTCCATTTGATTACGCAACCAAGAATTCGCGCCATCTGCTCCCACCACCAGCTTCGCGGTCATCGCTTGGCCATTATCGAGCGTTAGCCAGCTTTCTTGCTCACCAACCGCTAGTGTGGCGCAGCGTGCTGGCATGAATAGCGTCACATTATCCAACTTTTCCACTTGCTCTAACAGGGCAAGTTGAATCACCCGATTTTCAACGATATGACCTAGATCTGGCTGCGCCATACTTTGTGCGTCAAAGTCGATCTTCGCGAAACTGTCTTGCTCCCACACTTCCATCGCGTAATAAGGGACGGAACGACGTTGTTCAATGCCCTCCCATGCACCTAGATTACGCAAAATAATTTCACTCGAACGGCTTAACGCAGAAACGCGAACATCTGGCAGTTCGTTTAGCGTATCGTCAGGTACTGCACCTTCAATCACAGCCACACGCAGATCACTGTCCTTAAAAGCCGTGGCCAGCGCTAACCCAACCATACCACCGCCAATAATGGCGATATCTACACTTTGCATCATTGCTTATTGTTACCTAATTCGTTGCTGTCACTCATCGCTTCACTAAACCAAGCGTATGGCGTAATAGTGGCTGCTTAAAAATAGAAAAGTTATCCATCGCTGCTAGCGCGAGGTTACGACCAATTTTCATCGCAGGTAAATCGTTTGAAAATATGTGTACCAACGAACTCGTCAGCCAGATGGTCTCACGGCGGTCATCTTCACGACGTTGACTAAAACGCATCAACCCTTGATAGCACCCAACATCATCACTCTGCTTGACGATTTCTTCCGCCAGTGATGCCACGTCTCTAATACCAAGGTTAAAGCCCTGCCCGGCAATTGGGTGAAGCGTTTGTGCCGCATTACCCACAATCGCAAAACGATGAGAAATATTTTGTTTGCGATGACGTAATAGCAATGGGTAACTCGCACGTTGTCCCACTTTCTGCATCGCGCCTAAACGCCAGCCAAATTCATGTTGTAATCGCTCAAGGAACTTTGCATCAGAAAAGTTCATCACCGCTTTTGCTTCTTCAGGGCGGAGACACCAAACTAACGACATGCGGTTGTCACTCATAGGTAAAAGAGCAACAGGACCGTTTTCAGTAAAACGTTCAAATGCACGCCCTTGAGGCGCCTCTTGCGTAACAATATTCGCAATCACCGCGACTTGGTCAAAATCGTGTTCAGACAGCACCAAACCAATTTGCTGGCAACATTGAGACACTGCACCATCAGCGGCCACCAGCAATTTAGCTTCTAGCGTCTCTCCGCTACTTAGTTCAATGCGGGCTTGGTCGTGCTCTCGCTCAATATGAGTAACACCATCCGGACAAAACAGGGTTATCGATTCACTCTTCTCCAGCAGCGCTTGGTAAGCTCGACCAACATCAGCTAGTTCCACTACGTAGCCGAGCGCCTCAACACCGACGTCTTGTTTGCTGATGTCTGTCATTCCGGCATGAGAACGATCGGAAACATGAATATGTTCAATAGGAGTCGCAAAAGGCTTAATCGCAGACCATAGCTGAAAACGACGCAAAATATTGACCGTACCATAGGATAACGCAATCGAACGCGAGTCAAAGCCTGGGTGTGCATCTGACTGAGCTTTAAAAGGTTCAACCACTGCGATCTTCAATTCGCCTTTAGATAAATAGTCAATCGCTAACGCAAGCGTGGCTCCGGCCATGGCACCACCAGCAATTACAACATCATATTGCCTCATGCTAACCTCTAGAAATAATTCGATTATTGAAAACCGTGCAATTAGTGGATCGTTGGCTTGCTGTCATTGCTTTCAAGGCGAACACCAAACTCGGCGTGAATTGTTAGCACGCACGCTTTTACATGTTCGATAACGTGTTCTAGCAGTTGGGCTTGCTCACTAAGATCATCATCTTCATCAATTCCTAGCTTGGCGATCTCTTCTAGATCAGCCAACGCCTCTTTCACATCATCAGACGCTTTATTTAGCGTAATACCCGCTAAGCCTAGACCTGAAATGAAATGGTTAACGAAATCAGACAAGCCATCAGCCAAAACAAACAAGCCATCTTCACTAGGATCTTCCGGAAGCAACAAAGACAGCTCCATTGAAGAGCCCGTTAATTCACTGGCCGTCACTTTAAAAACATTCTGTGCGAAAACGAGCGCAGTTGTCGGCCAGCCCATACCATCGTTGGTGTAATCAAAAAGAATGGGTTGCCAGGTTTGGTCATTCGTTGCCAATCCACCACTTAGCATACCAACAAGCAGGCCATGCAATTCAGCAGGCGTTACAGCAAGGTTAGCGGATTTCAATTCAGCAGCAATAGATTGGTATTCTGGAAGGGTGATTTCACTCATATCTGGGCTCATGCTTCATAATCATCTTTTGATATATCCTACCATCAAGCCTAGTCGGCTGAAACGGCTATCAAATTCAATTTTGGATAGGAATTGCTCAATTTGTCCATTTCCTGTGTGATCACTTCACCATTTTTCGTTCTGTGATGGGAAATGCTTGAATCTTAATTGCGGTTTTCCTATAGTTTCTCCCTCGGTAGTTGTACGTAACAACACCTTAGATAGCGCGAATATAGAGTTTATTCATCATGAGCAATCAAGCGGTCGACGTTGAAATTCTTGGCAAAATGACACGAGTGAATTGTCCTCCCGGGCAAGAAGAGTCACTGGTTACAGCGGCAAAAGATCTCGATCGACGATTGAAAGAGATGAGCGAGCGTACTAAGGTAACCAATGAAGTACAGCTATTAACCTTTGCTGCGTTGAATATTAGTTATGAGTTGCATACTAAATCATACGAGTCTACCGGGCAGCAACAGGAAATCACTGAGCGAATGGAAAAGCTCAGCGCGTCGCTAGAAAGCGCACTAAACAAAGTAAAGCAGGGACAGCAGTAGATACCAAATTTACCCTGGGGTGTTTGTCAGCAGGATTTAAGTCCCCGAGCCGATAAGCAATACCAAAGGGTTAGTACTTGATAGCTATTGAGCAAGCTTGGCATGCACCGAGAAGCCTACGGTTATCATTGCTGATCCGCCTTGAACTAGCTGGTTCAAGGGCCACAATCCTCAACGGCACCCTGGGGTAACCTTCCATGTCAGCTCTATCTCGACAAGAATTTCGTAAACTTATCCGCGAAAAACGCAACGCATTATGCAGTGATACCCAGTTTCAAGCTGGATTCGATCTCGTTACCCAGTTTGTTCACCTACCAGAGATCCAAACTGCGCAGCATATTGCTCTCTACCTCTCCGCCGATGGAGAACTGGATACCAAGCCACTCATTGAATGGCTATGGCAGCAAGGTAAATCCATTTACTTACCTGTCATTCATCCTTTTGCCAAAGGCCATTTACTGTTTTTGCAGTACTTACATGACGACCAGTTGGTTTATAACCAATACGGGATTTTAGAGCCCAAACTCGATATTCGTTATCTCAAGCCTATTCGCGAACTCGACCTAATCTGCACCCCTTTAGTCGGGTTTGACAGTATTGGTCACCGCTTAGGTATGGGCGGTGGCTACTACGACCGAACACTTGCTAGCTGGTTCAGTACCGGGGAAGGCGCCGCGCCAATCGGCATTGCACACGACTGCCAACATGTCGATCGCCTCCCTACAGAAAGTTGGGATATCCCGTTGCCTAAGATCGTGACTCCAAGCAAAATCTGGCAATGGGAAAAGTAACACTTACCCGTTATAATCACGCCGCAAACGTTAACGAATACCTATTCAGGAGATTGGCATGACTCAAGATGAAATGAAGAAAGCGGCTGGTTGGGCTGCACTTAAATATGTTGAAAAAGGCAGCATTATTGGTGTAGGTACTGGTTCTACCGTGAATCACTTCATCGATGCCCTAGGCAGTATCAAAGACGATATCAAAGGCGCAGTGTCTAGTTCTGTTGCCTCTACTGAACGTCTAAAAGAACTCGGTATTGAAGTATACGAGTGTAACGACGTAGCAAGACTTGATGTCTACGTTGATGGTGCAGATGAAATCAACGCAGCTCGCGAAATGATCAAAGGTGGCGGTGCAGCACTGACTCGTGAAAAAATCGTGGCCGCTATCTCAGACAAATTCGTATGTATCGTTGACGGCACAAAAGCGGTTGACGTACTTGGTCAGTTCCCACTTCCTGTAGAAGTTATTCCAATGGCGCGCTCTTACGTTGCTCGCGAGTTGGTGAAACTAGGCGGTGATCCTGCATACCGTGAAGGTGTAGTGACGGACAACGGTAACATGATCCTAGATGTGTACAACATGCGAATAACCAATCCAAAAGACATGGAAGACAAAATCAACGGTATCGCTGGTGTGGTAACGGTTGGTCTCTTCGCTCATCGCGGTGCTGACGTTGTGATCACTGGTACTCCGGAAGGTGCAAAAATAGAAGAATAAAACATACGTTGTTCTGATTTTTCTGTTATTTCATTACAAACGGTGCCATAAGGCGCCGTTTTTTCATCTCTTTTTCTAACAAACGCCTACCTTATTCCGTAATTTTCTTACCCAAAGCAATTTTTTTTTGTTACTTTATTGAGCAGAATGCGCACGAGAAAACGTTTGCCTTTCAACAAAACTATTAATGACCCACTCTTTTAATAGTTTTGCTTTATGTGCGCCACATTAGCCCATCTTTCCATTTTAAGGACGATAATAATGGCCAAAGTTTCACTGGAAAAAGAAAAGATTAAAATCCTCTTACTTGAGGGGCTGCACCCTTCTTCAGTTGAAGTTCTTCAAGCAGCAGGCTACAGCAACATTGAATATCACAAAGGTTCACTCCCTGAAGAAGAACTGATCGAAGCAGTAAAAGACGTTCACTTCATCGGTATTCGCTCCCGAACTAACCTATCAGAAGATGTGATCAATGCAGCAAATAAGCTTGTTGCAATTGGCTGTTTTTGTATTGGTACTAACCAAGTTGACCTAAACGCCGCAGCACAACGTGGTGTGCCTGTCTTTAACGCGCCGTTCTCAAACACGCGCAGTGTTGCTGAGTTGGTGCTCGGTCAAATCCTACTGCTTCTTCGTGGCATTCCAGAAAAAAACGCATTAGCACACCGCGGCATTTGGAAGAAGAGCGCAGACAGCTCTTACGAAGCGCGTGGAAAACGTCTTGGCATCATCGGTTACGGTCACATTGGTACTCAGTTGGGTATCATTGCAGAAAACCTGGGAATGCGCGTTTACTACTATGATATTGAAAACAAACTGTCGCTAGGTAACGCAACGCAAGTGTTCACGATGAGTGAGCTACTAAACAAGTGTGATGTCATTTCTCTGCATGTTCCTGAAACACCAGAAACCAAAAACATGATGGGTGAAGAAGAGTTCGCTCGTATGAAGCCGGGTGCGATCTTTATCAACGCCGCGCGTGGGACAGTGGTAGACATCCCTGCCCTATGCCACAGCCTAGAATCAGGTCATATTGCGGGTGCTGCGGTTGATGTATTCCCTGTAGAACCAAAAACCAATGCTGATGCGTTCGAATCTCCACTACAAAAATTCGACAACGTCATCCTAACACCACATGTCGGCGGTTCTACCCAAGAAGCACAAGAGAACATCGGTGTTGAAGTGGCGGGCAAGCTAGCAAAATACTCAGACAATGGTTCAACGCTATCTAGTGTGAACTTCCCTGAAGTATCCTTGCCTGAGCATCGTGAGTGTTCACGTCTACTACACATCCACAAAAACCGCCCTGGTATTCTGACGCAAATTAACACCATTTTTGCAGAAGAAGGCATCAACATTGCGGGTCAGTACCTACAAACGGCAGTAGAAATCGGCTATGTGGTGATTGATGTTGAGACCCACCGAGCAGAAGAAGCACTAGTGAAGTTAAAAGGTATTGAAGGCACAATTCGTGCTCGTATTCTTCACTAAGTACAACCAGATATGACAAAGGCAGGGAAATCCCTGCCTTTTCTATTTCTATTCGTCGTATTGCTTAATCGTTATTTCAGCTTGTAAACCACATCAACTTGATCACGAATCACCAACGTCGAATCTTGGTAGCTATTCGCGCTTTGTTTTGCATCCATCGCTATTGAACGCATTAAAACCGGGCGAGCATGCATCTGGTTGTAATTGATTTGCCAAACATCGCCTAATTTTTTATCAAAGCCTGTTGCTAAAGATGCCGCTTTGTCTTGAGCATCTTTGATTGCCGCCATGCGCGCTTTTTGCTGATACTCAAGCTGATTACTTACCTTAAGCTGAATATTATCCACTTGATTAATGCCCGCTTTTAACGCCATATCCAAGTATTGATTGAGTTTTGCAAGGTCATTAACTGTCACATCAATACTGCGTGATGCACGATAACCTACCAACTCCGCTTTACCTGATTTGGGGTAATGATACTGAGGTGCCAAATAAAGGTTTGAGCTAATGATGTGCTCTTTCGATAGACCTGCGTCAGCAAGACTTTTTAAAAATGCATCCACCTTGTCATCAACGGATAACTTCGCTTGCTCCGCAGTCATTGTGGTATCCACCACTTTTACTGAAAAAGTGGCCATATCAGGAGTAGCCACAACCTCGCCATAACCAGTCGTGCTCAGGTGAGCAAACTCAGGGACATTAGCGAATACTGATACACTAGTAAGGCTCAGTGTAGAAGCTAGCAAACATGAAAATAGTTTCATTCGACAAATCCATCTATATTGAGATGAACTCATCATAGGTAATTTTGCTGATTTTCCAAGCACTTCACCCCACTTCTAACACAACTTTGACGGTGTTACTCCAACGTGATACCAATCTAAACCGCGCTTAACTTGATAACTTATTGTGGTAAATGCTGCTGAGCATAATGAATGATCGCTTGCAACATTTGTTGCAATACACCTGCCTCCAACTGCCAATGGTGCCAGCAAATCTGATACGGCATCAAAAAGCCTGGGGTAATATCAATAAGCGCCCCTCTTTCAATCTCATCCGTAATCTGTAAACGAGGGATCAAACAATAGGCAATACCAGCCAAGGCCATTTTTAGAAAAGCTTCTGAGCTGCTGATATTATGGTGAATTACGCTGTCTAGGTGGATGTTAAAATGCTCAGTCAAAAATGTTTTATGCAGATCTCGAATCAATACCGGCTGAGCAAGGTACTTTTCAAGCTGTTTGATACGCTGAGAAATCGCAGATTGAGACACAAATAGGTGCTCTGCAGCCCGATCAAAACTGCCTTGATAAACAACAGCATCATCGCTTCAGCAGGCAGGCCATTACGCTCTTTGCGAGATATAAAAAAGCGAGGCCAATGCCTCGCTTTTTGGTGTTCTCAATCTTATTGATTAAGCATCGACTTTGTTGAAATGAATATCCATTTGCGGAAATGGAATCTCGATACCAGCTTCATCCAGCGCTTCTTTGATCGCTTGAGTCGAGTCGAAGTAAACATTCCAGTAATCTTCCGTATTACACCATGGGCGAACCACGAAATTAACTGAAGAGTCTGCGAGTGCGAGTACACCGATCGTCATTTCTGGATCTTTCAGAATGCGAGAGTCTTTTTCTAATGCCTCACGAATCACTTGCTTTGTTTGCTTCAAATCCGCTTTGTAAGAAACGCCGATAACAAGATCGACGCGGCGCGTTGCATGACGAGAGTAGTTCGTAATTGGTGAGCCAATCACGCCAGAGTTAGGCACAACAACCATTTTGTTGTCTGGTGTTTTTAGCACAGTTTGGAAAATTTGGATCGCTTCTACACTACCCGCCACACCGCCGACTTCAACGTAATCACCTGATTTAAATGGGCGGAAAGCAACAATAAGAACGCCAGCTGCAAAGTTAGACAGTGAACCCTGTAGAGCAAGACCAATGGCTAAGCCTGCCGCACCGATTACCGCGACCACTGAAGCCGTTTGCACGCCAATTCGGCTCAGCGCTGCGATCAAAACAATCACTAATAGTAGGTACCGAACAATACCGTGGATAAACTCGACAACCGCTTTATCCATGCTCTTCTTCTCAAGCACCTTCGCCACACTATTAGCAATCATCTTCACGATAAAATTACCAATAAATAGAATCAGTACAGCTGAGATAATATTAACGCCATATTGAATCAGAAGATCTGAGTTGTTGCTTAACCACGTCTGCGCTTCATTTAGCCCATCAGTCAAAGAGGTATCGATACCCATCGATTCGCCTGCCATAATTCGTATCCTCAAAAATAAAGAGATATCAGTCTAATTGCTGTTTAAATATTAACCACAATACTTATGTGTTCTTATTGTGAATAACATCCTTATTGCTTTACTGAACAGTGTCAGAATTTTGGCACAATATCCCAATTCTGACTTTTTGCAAAGTTAAAGTTTCGCAAAGATATGCAAAACAGCCACTTACTCTGCGTTAATTGATACTAGCCTGTTACAGATTACGCAATGAAGTTACATTTCACCACAGTCTTTCTATTGTTCCAGTCCACCTCGCGTTAAACATCTTATGTTTCAAAAATTGCGACTATGCATATAAGATATTCAACACCATCTCCATCAGTCCTAGTGTGGTGAATGATTGAGCGTCTTGTGTGAAAGTTCAGCGAAACATTCTCAAAAAGCGCCAAATAGACATAAAAAAACCCGCTCATAAGAGCGGGTTTGGGTAATTTTGCGAGTACTATTTCAAAGAAATTATAGTACGTCTACTGCGTTTAGGTCAGAGAATGCTTTCTCTAGACGAGCAACCATTGAAGCTTGACCTGCACGTAGCCATACGCGTGGATCGTAGTACTTCTTGTTTGGTGCATCTTCGCCAGTTGGGTTACCAATTTGACCTTGTAGGTAGTCGTGGTTTTCCGCTTCGTATGTACGGATACCATCCCACGTTGCCCACTGTGTATCAGTATCGATGTTCATTTTGATAACACCGTAGCCGATAGACTCTTGGATTTCTGCTTCTGTAGAACCAGAACCACCGTGGAATACGAAGTTTAGAGCATTTGGTGCGATACCGAACTTCTCTGCACAGTATGCTTGAGAGTCACGTAGGATAGTTGGAGTTAGAACAACGTTACCTGGCTTGTAAACGCCGTGTACGTTACCAAAAGATGCTGCGATAGTGAAACGGTGTGAAACTGCGCTTAGTTTCTCGTATGCGTAAGCAACGTCTTCTGGAGAAGTGTATAGCTCAGATGCATCCATGTGAGAGTTATCAACGCCGTCTTCTTCACCACCAGTACAACCTAGTTCGATTTCTAGTGTCATACCCATCTTAGCCATACGCTCTAGGTATTTAGCTGAAATTTCGATGTTCTCTTCTAGAGACTCTTCTGAAAGGTCAATCATGTGAGAAGAGAATAGTGGCTTACCAGTTTCAGCAAAGAAAGCTTCGCCAGCGTCTAGTAGACCGTCGATCCAAGGAAGAAGTTTCTTAGCTGCGTGGTCAGTGTGAAGGATAACTGGAACACCGTAAGCTTCAGCTACTGCGTGAACGTATTTCGCACCAGCTACAGCACCAAGGATTTGTGCACCTTGACCTTCAAGTTTAACGCCTTTACCTGCGAAGAAACCTGCACCACCGTTAGAGAACTGAACGACAACTGGCGCTTTAACTTTAGCTGCTGCTTCAAGAACACCGTTGATAGAGTCAGTGTTAACAACGTTTACCGCTGGAAGTGCGAATTTGTTTTCTTTCGCTACTTCAAAAACTTTCTGTACATCATCACCAGAAATAACACCTGGTTTTACGAAATCGAAGATCTTAGACATGGATTTGATCCTATTTTTCTGTCGTTTTAAAAATAAAACAATTAAGTTTAAATTCTTGCAAACGTTTGCTCACAACTGGAGGTATTCTAGCAGAGTTCCTTCCTGGTTGCAGCAAACAAGAAAGCGGGAGTATCACCCCCGCTCTCATTAATTCTTACGCTTTAGCGCGCTCTTCTAGCATCGCAACTGCAGGAAGTACTTTACCTTCAACAAACTCAAGGAATGCACCACCGCCAGTAGAGATGTAAGAAACGTCAGCTTTAATACCGAACTGGTCGATAGCAGCTAGCGTGTCACCACCGCCCGCCACAGAGAATGCTGCAGACTTAGCGATTGCTTCAGAAATGCCGCGAGTGCCTGCTTCGAAGTTTTTGAATTCGAATACGCCTACAGGACCATTCCAAAGGATAGTTTTTGCGTTGCCGATGATTTCAGCTAGAGCCGCAGTTGAATCAGGGCCTAGGTCGAAGATCATGTCGTCGTCTTGCACGTCAGCAACGTTTTTGATTTCAGCTTCTGCGTTCTCATCAAATGCTTTTGCACATGCAACGTCAGTTGCTACTGGAATCGCACACTCTTTCATTAGTTTTTGAGCTGTCTCAACTAGGTCTGCTTCGTATAGAGACTTACCTACGTTGTGGCCTTCAGCTGCGATGAATGTGTTCGCGATGCCACCACCAACAACTAATTGGTCAGCGATTTTTGATAGAGACTCAAGAACAGTCAGTTTAGTAGAAACTTTAGAGCCACCAACGATAGCAACGAGTGGACGCTCTGGGTTGCTCATTGCTTTACCTAGTGCTTCTAGTTCAGCAGCTAGTAGAGGACCAGCACATGCTACTGGAGCGTGCATACCTACACCGTGTGTTGACGCTTGTGCACGGTGAGCAGTACCGAATGCATCCATTACGAAGATATCACATAGCGCTGCGTATGCTTTAGATAGCTCTTCTTCGTTTTTCTTCTCGCCTTTGTTAAAGCGAACGTTTTCAAGAACAACAAGCTCGCCAGCGTTTAGTTCTAGACCATTTAGGTAATCTTTCGCTAGCTTAACTTCACAATCAAGAGCATCGTTTAGGTAGTTCACTACAGGAGCTAGAGAGAACTCTTCTGCATATTCGCCTTCAGTTGGACGACCTAGGTGAGAAGTAACCATTACTTTTGCGCCAGCTTCTAGACACATTTTGATAGTTGGTAGAGATGCAATGATACGTGCATCTGAAGTTACTTTACCGTCTTTTACTGGTACGTTTAGGTCAGCACGGATGAATACGCGTTTACCTGCAAGATCCAGGTCAGTCATCTTGATTACAGACATGATGTGTCCTCTCAAATATTAAATTAATAAAGTTTTTGACAACTCAGCAACCCTGCCAAGCCTGTTAATTCTTTAAACTGGTTACTGATATGGAGATACCTCTGATTTATTTCAAGGGTAAAAATAAAAAAATTTCTCCAGGGCTTTCAACGCTCAAGACTCTCCTTGAGAGGAAGCCTGCATTGCTAACGCAGTATCCAGCATTCGATTAGCAAAGCCCCATTCGTTATCACACCAAACGAGCATTTTTACTAGATGCCCATTACTTACTCGGGTCTGTGTTCCATCGACAATTGCACTATGGGGATCGTGGTTAAAGTCAATAGAAACGAGCGGCGATTCAGTATAGTCAACAATGTCGTGTAATGTACACTGAGATGCGTTAACAATGGTTTGATTTACGTCATTAACTTTCACATTTGTACTAATTGTGACACTTAAATCCATCGCAGTAACGTTAACGGTAGGTACGCGCACCGAAATGGCTTCAAATTTGTTGGAAAATTTCGGGAAGATTCTTTCAATGCCTTTATGCAATTTTGTATCTACCGGAATAATTGATTGGCTTGCGGCACGAGTACGGCGTAAATCAGAGTGATAAGCATCTATGACTTGCTGATCGTTCATTGCAGAGTGGATGGTAGTAATGGTACCAGATTCAATGCCAAACGCTTCATCTAAGACTTTAATAATCGGCACGATGCAATTGGTGGTACATGACCCGTTAGAGACGACCTTGTGTTCCCCTCGTAAGGTTTCATGATTCACCCCATAAATAATGGTGTTATCCAGGTCGTTTGCACCAGGGTGGGAAAATAGAACCTTTTCCGCTCCAGCGGCAATATGCTCTAAACCATCCGCTTGAGAACCATAAACACCGGTACAATCGAGTACAATATCAACTTCTAGATCACGCCATGGCAATAGTTCGATTTCAGAAAGGTGGAGAATGCGAATAGTATCAAATTCGCCCGTACTTTGATGATAAGAGCCGTGATGAATATAGAGGTGTTCTTGGTCGTGAGAGACTTTCTTGCAGAAACGGCCATGACTGGTGTCATATTGGAGGAGGTGAGCCATCGCTTCTGGCTGAGCCAATTCGTTGACCGCAACGACTTTGATCTGTTGATGCTTACCGCTTTCATACACTGCCCGCAGTACATTACGACCGATACGCCCAAATCCATTGATCGCAACCTTTAGCATTCGTCCTTCACTCCACTAAAATTTCGTGTCACAGATAGTACCTGATTGAAGGTTGGAACGCATTAACTGAATAGTTTTCTCTATTTGAGACATAAAAAAACCGAGCATGAACACTCGGCTTTTCTTATATCTACTTCAGCTTACGCTAGCAGCTCTTTTGCTGTGTTCACTACGTTTTCTACCGTGAAACCAAACATTTCGAACAATTGCTCTGCCGGTGCAGATTCACCGAACGTTGTCATACCGATGATGCGACCGTCGAAGCCAACGTACTTGTACCAGA
>NZ_JBNFXP010000026.1:0-51155 GCF_052877535.1 Vibrio sp. PNB23_22_6
CCCTGGGAGTATTTAGCAAGGTGTGAGAATAGGAAAAACTCTAAGTTAGAGTGCCACTAATCCAGGGAGGGTTACACATCGAGCATTTTAACTAAAAATGTGCTTCCCCATATCAGGACAAGTCACGGTGCTTAAGAACGGTTTTGTCCCCGCGCTGAGTGAACGTCAACCCCAGCTTTGCTTTCTAGCCATCACGACCTCCTGATAAATGCCTTCCCCAATGGAATGAGGATGAACATCATAGGCTCATACTTTGTGCCGTTAAAAGAGAACTCATACCGTGAGATACTCCTTTATCAACTGATCGTTCAATTGTTTAATATCTCCCTCTGCAACCTGACGACCACGGTCAAGAATACAGAAACGATCGCCCACTTTGCGCGCAAATGGCAGTTTCTGCTCTACCAATAATACTGTCAGTCCCATCTTCTCATTGAGCATGCGAATAATGTCACCAATCTCTTGCACGATATTCGGTTGAATCCCTTCTGTCGGCTCATCAAGGATCAGCAATTTTGGGTTCACAACTAAGGCACGACCGATCGCGAGTTGCTGCTGTTGACCGCCCGACAAGTCACCACCTCGACGATGAAGCATCTCTTTTAACACGGGGAACAAGTCAAAAATAAACGCTGGGATTTTACGATCCCCTTTTGCTCGAATTGGCAATCCAACTTCTAAGTTCTCTTTCACGGTGAGCATAGGGAAGATTTGACGTCCTTGCGGTACATATCCAATCCCTTGTCGTGGACGCTCCTCCACATTCAACTTAAGCAGTGATTGTTCTCCCATCTTAATATCGCCACTTTTCACCTTAACCAAGCCCATAATGCACTGCAACAAAGTCGTTTTACCTACACCATTTCGCCCCATTAGCACGGTACACTTGCCTTCTGGAATGGTCATATCCAAGTCCCACAAGGTGTGGCTCTCACCATAAAATTGGTTTAGTGATTTGATCTCTAACATCCTATTCTCCGAGATAAACTTGTTTAACTTCTGGATGAGACTGCACTTGGTCCATGCTACCTTCTGCCAGTACATGCCCTTGGTGCAAGACCGTCACGTGACTGGCAATCGAACGGACAAAGTCCATATCGTGCTCCACCACTACCACAGAATACTTTCCTGCTAGTGAATTAAGCAGTTCAGAGGTACGATCCATCTCTTGATGTGTCATGCCTGCAACCGGCTCATCCACGAGTAAGAGCTTGGGGTTTTGCATCAAAAGCATACCGATCTCTAGCCACTGCTTTTGACCATGAGAGAGGTTTCCGGCACTGTTGGTCGCTTCATCTTTAAGGTGAATCAGCTCCAACACTGATTCCAACTTGGCTCTCTGCTCACCGCTCATGCGGGCAGTGAACGTCCCCCAAACCGAGCGAACGCCCGACATGGAAAGCTCTAAGTTTTGCCACACACTCAAGCACTCAATCACTGTTGGTTTCTGGAACTTACGCCCGATACCCGCATTGGCGATTTCCGCTTCACTCATTTTTAGGAGGTTAATATTTGATCCTAGCCAAACCTTACCGTTGTCAGGCTTTGTTTTGCCAGTGATGATATCCATCATGGTGGTTTTGCCCGCGCCATTCGGCCCGATGACGCAGCGTAACTCCCCTTCTCGTATATAGAGGTTAAGGTCATTGAGCGCTTTAAAACCATCAAAACTCTTGTTTACCCCTTCCACATAGAGCAGAACGTTATGCCGCGTATCAATTGCAGGATGAACATCAGGCTTTAGAAAAGAAAACACTTCATCGCGACGCGTGAAGGTCTGATAGCCGACTTTGAAATGCTGAATAGATTGCAGGGCGCTCATGCTGTCACCTCCTTAACTTCACCCTTTTTTGCCTCTTGGTGAGCTTTGGGTTTAGGGTGAAATCGCATACGAATCGCCGCTGTAAGGTCGCTAACGAAACCAATCACACCTTTCGGGAAATACATCGTAGAAAGAACAAAAATACCGCCAAGTGCAAACAACCATACTTCCGGGAATTCCACCGTGAACCAACTTTTGGTGTAGTTGATGATCAGCGCCCCAACAATGGCTCCAAACAAAGTTGCACGCCCCCCGAGAGCAACCCATACCACCACTTCTATCGAGTTGAGTGGGGCAAATTCTCCCGGGTTAATAATGCCCACTTGAGGAACATAAAGCGCCCCTGCAAGTCCGGCAATCACAGCAGAAAGCACAAATACCCAAAGTTTGATGCCATCAACGTCGTACCCCATAAAACGCGTCCGTGATTCGGAATCTCGGATCGCTAAAGCCACTCGACCTAGGCGGCTCGTCACAACCATTCGGCACACGATGTAACTGAGTATCAAGACCACACCAGTGATCACAAACAGAGCCAGTTTAGTGCTGTCACTTTGCAAGCTAAACCCAAGGATGTCTTTAAAGTCTGTAAGACCGTTATTCCCACCAAAGCCCATCTCATTGCGGAAAAATGCCAACATTAAGGCGTAAGTCAGTGCCTGAGTCATGATAGAAAGGTAAACCCCTGAAACACGTGAGCGGAAAGCTAGATAGCCAAAAAAGTACGCTAGTGCACCGGGAACTAACGCCACCATGGCACAGGCAAACCAGAACTGGTCGAAGCCTTGCCAAAACCACGGTAACTCTTGCCAGTTTAGAAACACCATGAAATCCGGCAAAATCGGGTCACCATAAACACCACGATCACCGATTTGACGCATTAAATACATGCCCATAGCATAACCACCAATGGCAAAGAAAGCGCCATGGCCCAAACTCAATATACCGAGATAGCCCCAGACTAAATCAAGTGCCAGCGCCAGCATGGCATAGCTAAGGTACTTCCCCATCAACGAGACTGTAAACGTCTCGACGTGTAATGGATGTCCACTAGGTAGTAGGGTGTTAGCAAGCGGAACAAAGATAACAGCAGCTAGGATTGCCAATAGGGTCACTTGCCCACCTCGGTCGCCTTGCATTGCTGAAAGAACAAAAGATTTCGACTGCATATTGTTTTCCTTAACTTTCAGCCGTACGACCACGTTCAGGGAAAAGTCCTCGTGGGCGTTTTTGAATAAATAAAATGATGAAAATCAACACTAAAATCTTCGCCAGTACAGCCCCTGCCCATGGCTCAAGTACTTTATTGAACAAGCCTAGGCTCAATCCAGCGACTAAGGTTCCCCATAAATTGCCCACACCGCCAAACACCACCACCATGAACGAATCAATGATGTAAGCCTGTCCCATATTTGGCCCCACGTTGGTTAATTGAGAGAGGGCCACACCTGCGACACCGGCAACCCCTGAGCCCAAACCAAAGGTCATGGCATCGACCCGTTCAGAGCGGATCCCCATCGCACGGGCCATACCTCGATTTTGAGACACAGCACGGACCTGCAATCCAAGCGACGTTTTTTTGAGCACCATCAACAATCCCCAGAACACTAAGGCACAGAACAATATGATGTATAAGCGGTTATAAGTCAGTGACAGCATCGGGTTGATTTCTAACGCACCCGACATCCAATCCGGAGTGCTAACCGAGCGGTTTAAAGGAGAGAAGATAGAGCGCACCGCTTGCTGCAAGATCAAGCTGATACCAAAAGTAGCTAAAAGGGTTTCTAACGGGCGTCCGTATAAGTGGCGAATCACGCTACGTTCAATCGCGATACCGACAAAGCCTGAAACAATGAACGCCATCGGAATAGAGAGCAGCAGCGCATAGCCGATGTGGTTGGGCATTAACTGCTGCATCACGTAAGTGGTGTAAGCGCCAATCATAATTAACTCCCCATGCGCCATATTAATCACGCCCATCACACCAAACGTAATAGCCAAGCCAATCCCCGCGAGTACGAGTACGGAACCAAGACTGAGACCAAAGAAGATGGTTTCTGCCCCTGCATAAAACGATTGGGATTGCTGATAACGTGTCAGCGCCAGATTGGCGGAACTCTCAATCTCAACTGGTGGCTCACTGGCTAAAATACGATTTATCGTTTGAGCCACAATAGGAAACTTGTAGTCACCCAAGGTTTCAATCGCAACCACACGCTCTAACTCGCTGCGGCTCGCATCTTGAGCAACATCGATAGCCAGTGCAAGCTCAATAATTTCGGCGACTTTGCTGTCTCTTTCGACCGGCAAACGGGAGTATAATGCATTCAGTAGTTCATCATCATTGGTACCTAGCAAAGTCATCACCGCCTCATAGCGAACGCTCGCTTCAGCGCTGTTGATTCCCAGCGAGGCGAGCTCAGTGCGGATCTCTTTGCGTAATCGGTTATTTACTCTGACTTTCTTGAACTGACGATTGTTTTCAATCGTCAGAGATTCATTTCCCCAAGCGGACGTTGCCTGTTTTGCAGACTTCAGGTTGTCGACAACATACAGCGCTTGGTGATTTTCGGCGAACTTGTCACTGAAGTAGTAAAGATTGCCATCGAGCCAAGCGTTAAGGACTCGCTTTGCGATTTCCGCGTTTTGCGCTTCTACTAACCACTCAATAGCTTGTAATTTTTGACTGGTACTCTTTCCGATAAGAGCATCACTAAAACTCTCTTTTCCGGTCACGGCCGCCCAACTAACGTTTACTAAAAGCAGCATCAATAGCACTGCTTTAAACACATTTTTCATGACTTTCGTCCTTCATCAACCGAGCTTATTGTTTGCTGCCAGAGCACTTTGCCTAATATGTTGTTTTTGCTCGGGAACCCCGAGAAACGGTGCTCCACAGTGGAGCACCGCATAGGCAAATTAGTTACTGCCTGCGCATTTCTTGGTCTCAATGTTGAATGCACCACAGGAGAATGGTTTAGACCAGCTTGAGAAAAGCTTCGCGGATTCAGGTAAGTATTTCGACCACGCATCACCAGCAACTAAGCCTGTGGTTTCCCATACGATCTCGAACTGACCATCGCCTTGGATCTCACCAATCAACACCGGTTTAGTGATGTGGTGATTTGGCATCATGGTTGAGTAGCCGCCAGACAAGTTGGGGACCGAAACACCGATCAGAGCATCTTGTACGGCTTCCGCATCTGTTGTACCCGCAACGGTAACCGCTTGCGCCCACATATTGAAACCAATGTAGTGCGCTTCCATCGGATCATTTGTTACGCGTCCTTCACTCTTGATAAACTTGTGCCAAGCCTCAACAAACTCTCCATTCGCTTCGGTGTCGACACTCATAAAATAGTTCCATGCCGCTAAGTGACCCACCAACGGCTCAGTGTCCATGCCTGACAGTTCTTCTTCACCCACTGAGAAAGCGATAACAGGGATGTCCTCTGATGAGATACCTTGCGCACCAAGTTCTTTGTAGAAGGGAACATTTGCATCACCATTGATCGTGGACACCACTGCGGTCTGTTTACCTTCAGAACCGAACTTCTTGATATCGGAAACAATGGATTGCCAATCAGAGTGACCAAACGGCGTGTAGCTGATCATGATGTCAGCGTCGTCAACACCTTTTGATTTAAGGTATGATTTTAGGATTTTATTCGTTGTTCGTGGGTAAACATAATCGGTACCGGCAAGCACCCAACGTTCGACTTCTAGATCATTCATCAAGTAATCGACTGCTGGGATTGCCTGCTGATTAGGGGCAGCGCCCGTGTAAAAAACGTTTTTCGATGACTCTTCACCTTCATATTGCACTGGGTAGAATAGAATACTATTGAGCTCTTCAAACACAGGTAGCATTGATTTACGCGATACCGACGTCCAACCACCAAAGACAACATCAACCTTTTCCTTTTCGATCAGTTCACGCGCTTTCTCTGCAAATAAAGGCCAATTCGACGCAGGATCGACAACAACTGCCTCAAGTTTTTTCCCTAATAAGCCGCCTTTTTTATTCTGCTCATCCACCAGCATCAGCACAGTATCTTTTAGCGTGGTCTCACTGATCGCCATTGTGCCTGAAAGTGAGTGCAAAACACCGACCTTAATCGTGTCTTCTTCAGCGGCCGCTGCACCAATAGAAAGTGTTAGAGAGGTCGATAGTGCAGCAAGCGTTAATTTGAACGTCTTGTTCATAGTGGAAACTCCATCTTGTGAATTATTATTCAATTAGATGGGGTACAAGAAGAGTGCCAGATTAACACCAAAGTGGCACTAATCATTTATTCTCTAATTTTCAGTAGATTAAAACAAAACACCAAACTAGGTGCAGAAGCAACGCCGTACAATGAATCATGATGGTGCAATTCCAGAGCACTTGAACCAAAATGAGGATACTCATCGCCAAGTAGTTAGTCACTTAGAAGGTTAAAGTCGACGCTTCTATGAATTTCACCTAACTGCCGTCCCTCAATCGATAGCGATAAATCGCCTTTACTAACGTTAGACACTGCCCTTGCATAAAATTGCAAGTGGATTCATGTTTTCTTTCTACTTTATCAATGGTGGTAGACACCTTGTGTAGTCTTCTTGATGGCTACGGAGCCAAATTGAATTTTCAAAAACATACCAGTGAATTCAATGGAGAGACCATTACTACAAGGATGAAAGAGAAAATGACTGCACATTCAATCGGATTAATGTCGACGATATTTTAAATCGGATGCAGCGGCGATGACGATAGCAAAAATATTGCAGCGGAGATAACTCCTCCTACCGCTGTCGAAAATTCGTCCGCGTGTTTCAATTAAGATTTGTATCGTTTGGTACTGAAGTGTTCGAAGAATATTCACTGTCATTTAATCGCGCTAAACTCGGCACCTATACTGGACAACAAACCGTGTCGAGAACATTGAGCTATGAGGGTTATAATAATGTCTTAGAGATAGAAAGCGACCACAGGTGAAACGTTCACGTCCTCTGAAGAGCTTATTTCTGCAACAATTAATGGTAATCCGATTTAAAAGACAAAAGACACCCACGAATTTTGTTCTCCAGAACTGAAGTCTGTAAAATTAAAGACTTGGGGTCACTTTTGTCTAACACGAGACCGGCTATACGTGACGATGAATAATGAAAAACCATGTGTCTATTTGAAAAAATTGGCTTTATTAAGGAAAGAATATCAGCTAAAAACGGGCTTGGTTATAACGTTTCCAGTAAGGTGTTTTGTAACGAGACATGGAACTACAATGATTAACTGATGTAGCCGATCAGATCGTAAGTTCCTGATTTAGTTCCATCGAATTACGCAACAAACCCCTCCACTATCTTTTCCTACCATTCCAACGCATATTGGTATCTTTATCTTCATCAATCAGCTCGAAGTACGCAAAGGGGAGCGCACTGTTTTTGACCTGAACTACTCATCAAAGCCCGAATGAACCAAAAAAATACAACTATAATGATATCTAGCAATAAACAGAATGGTGTAATGATGACTACTTAAGTAAATGATCTTATACGTGCAATCATAACTAGTGACAAAATTGTCGAAGAAAAAATAAAATTAATCAATGAGGTTAGAAAAACTCGGCCTCCACTTAATGATAGATGGCTCTATCGCTTGGTCTATGGTTCCTTGGTGGCGTTACCATGGGCACAATAATTTTTTCGTTCCATACGGATGATGGCATTCCTGATGGTACTTTAGCGCTCGGCTCTGCTGCTGTTGGGGCATTAGCGGGCTTATCTCGCCACAGACAGTGGGCAATGGTGACAGTCGATAGCTAAACGAAGCCGAAAAAAAGCATGAACGCATTCGGATTGAGTGTAAACGAGCAGCAACACGTGATGTCATTCTGGGCGGGGATCACTGAAGATTACACGGTTGGCTGGGCCGATGTGACCAAATACTTCCTAACCAACAATATTTCCGGCGCTTGGTGTGGCTCATTTTTGCCAACAGTGAACGCTGGGATGCCTTACCTGAGCACCTAAAAACGTTATGCCGTTTGTGTATGGATAGCCACACGATTATCGCCAACATTGGGATTGTGGCGGCGAAGCAAAACTGCCTGTTCATGGAGACAAACTTGAGTTAACCACCATTCCAGATAAAGAGTGGAAAACGGTCGGTCAAAAAGCGCGTAAGTTCTGGGATGAAATAGCAAAAACCAGCCCAAGAAACAAACGGGTGATCGATATACGCAAGCAATATACTGTCGATATGGAAAAAGCAGGCAAACCTTACCGTTATAGCTAATCAGGTATTACACCGGATCCAGTAGCTAGTGCAAAGAGGAACAACGAATGGACGCAAGATCAGTAAAGACCATTGAAGATGCCAAAGCGATCGTTGAACATCGTAACCTTTCTCATGTCAAAGTCGGCTTATTTGATAATGATGGCATCATGCGGGGTAAATACATGTCGAGAGAGAAGTTCTTCTCCTCACTTGATAAAGGCTTCGCGTTTTGTGATGTCGTTTTAGGTTGGGATAGCAAAGACCAGCTCTATGACAACGCCAACTACACGGGTTGGCATACTGGCTATCCAGATGCTCCGGTCAAAATTCTACCAGAAACCTGCCGTGACGTGCTCGACGAAAAAGGCATGCTGCTATTTATCGCCGAGTTTGAGGAACCTGCCTCTGCTATTTGTCCACGCAGCACACTTGAACGAATCATTACAAAATATCAAAAACTAGGACTTAATCCTTTTTCTGCATTCGAATATGAGTTTTTCATTTTCAAAGAAACACCGCAATCAGTACGCGAAAAGAATTACCAAGATCTGGAGTCAATTACGCCTGATTGGTTTGGCTATTCCATGATAAGGAACTCCACCTACATCGAGTTGTATCAACAGATCTTAGATATGGGTGAAACCATGGACTTTCCGATTGAAGGGATTCACTCAGAAACAGGACCAGGCGTGATCGAGGCCGCCATTGCGGTTGATAGTGCGATGAATGCCGCCGACAAAGCCGCGCTTTTCAAAACCTATACCAAGGTGTTGATGCAAAGAAATGACATGATGGCGACCTTCATGGCGAAATGGAGCAATGACTACCCCGGACAAAGTGGCCATATTCATATTTCACTGCAGAACGACGATGCTAGCTCCGCATTTTACGATCCTAGCAAAGAGCACAATATGAGTGAAATTCAACGCCATTTTGTCGCTGGTTTACAGCGATTGATGCCAGAGTTTCTTTGCATGGTTGCACCAACCGTCAACAGCTATCGTCGCATGATTCCTGGGTTTTGGGCGCCGACCCATTCCACTTGGGCTGTAGAAAATCGCACCACATCATTACGAGTCATCCCTGGCTCAGAAAAAAGCCAGCGTGTGGAATACCGAATTGGCGCGGCCGATGGCAATCCGTATTTAGCCTTAGCGGCCGCTTTAGCTTCCGGCCTATGCGGTATTCTCAATAGATGGCAGCCAGGAGAAGCGATCGTTGGTAACGCCTACGAACAAGAGGTACCGGAAGAGCTCAAACTGCCTGCCACATTATGGGAAGCAGCTCAAATGCTAAAAGCATCCCCTTACGCGCGCGAAATGTTCGGCAATGAATTTGTTGACCACTTTGCAGCAAGCCGAGAATGGGAAGAGCGAGAGTTTCGTAAAGCCGTTACCGATTGGGAACTCAAACGCTACTTTGAAATTATCTAACGGAAAATAGGAGTTCGTGTATGGAACAGCACACCGTCTCTCCCGTTGATGGCTCCATTTGCGTATCGCGGGCGTTGTCCTCCACCGAGGAGATTCACGCAACAATTGAGCGCGCGAGCCAAAGCCAAAAAAAATGGCAATCGACCTCGCTTGAGACTCGCAAATCGATTTGCAAACAAGCCATTGCAAACTTTGTGAATAACCAGCAAGTCATTAGACAAGAACTCACCATGATGATGGGGCGCCCTCTGACACAGACTCAAGGAGAGATTGCTGGGGTAAAAGAACGGGCTTTATCAATGATCGAGCAAGCAGAACAAGCTCTAGCAACCATTACGTTGGCAGACAAATCTGGCTTCACGCGCTATATCAAGCGGGTACCCTTTGGTAACGTCCTTGTTATTGCCCCATGGAACTACCCTTATTTAACCGCTATCAACGCCGTCATTCCTGCCCTTTTGGCGGGTAACTGCGTTATTTTAAAACATTCTGCTCAGACACCACTTTGCTCTGAGCGATTAGTGCAAGCTTTTGAAGGCACGGGCTTACCACATGGGGTATTTCAGTTCCTGCATACTGACCATCCATCGACAGAACATATGATCCAACACCCGCTGATTGACTACGTGGCGTTTACTGGATCTGTCGCAGGCGGCGCAATGGTAGAGAAAAATGCCGCTGGGCGTTTTATTGGTGTTGGCTTGGAGCTCGGAGGTAAAGACCCGGCTTACGTGCGCGCTGATGCCGATATTGATTATGCCGTAGAAACCTTAGTCGATGGGGCTTTTTTTAATTCTGGTCAATCATGCTGTGGCATCGAGCGTATTTATCTGCATGAATCTATTCATGATCAGTTTGTCGAAAAAGCGGTTGCACTGACTAAGCAATATCGGTTAGGGAATCCAACCTCATCAGAGACCACATTAGGCCCTGTCGTTCGCACTTCTGCTGCCGATTTCGTTCGCTCACAGGTTGAAGATGCGATTTCGAAAGGTGCCGTTGCTCATATTAACGAGTCACTATTTTCAGAAAGCAAACCAGGGACCCCCTATCTTGCCCCTCAGATATTGACCAATGTTGACCACACCATGCGCTTGATGACTGAAGAGTCATTCGGCCCTGTCGTCGGTATTCAATCTGTTTCTAGCGATGAAGAAGCCATCGCACTAATGAATGACTCTCAGTTTGGCTTAACCGCTGCGATTTTTTCCAGTGACGTACCAACGGCCACGAGTCTTGGTGAGCACATTGAAACTGGCACCGTCTTCATCAACCGGTGTGATTACCTTGATCCAGAACTGGCGTGGACAGGCGTTAAAAACTCCGGGCGCGGTTGTACATTATCCACCATCGGCTTTGAAATGCTCACTCGACCTAAGTCGTTTCATATTAAGTCTCTCAACGACTAAAACAGATCAGGGATAGATACATGACACTGACCCATTGGAATTACCCTACCTCAATTAGCGTCGGCGAAGGCGCACTAGCAACATTGGCCGATCATTGCCGACGTTTACATATCCAAACTCCGTTACTGGTAACCGACCCCTTTTTAGCTGACCTCGACATTGTAAAAAGTACCGTAGCCTGTTGTGCCGAGCGCGGAATAGACATTACTATTTTTTCTGGTGTGCAAGGTAATCCAACCGACGAAAATGTCAGTAACGGTATTGACGCATATAACGCGAAAAACCACGATGGCATTATTGCCTATGGCGGGGGATCGAGCCTAGATGCCGCAAAGGCCATTGCACTCTGCGCTAAACAAACACTGCCACTGTGGAGTTTTGAAGATATTGGCGATAATTGGACCAAGGCAGACGATCGCCAAATTGCCCCGGTGATTGCCATCCCAACCACTGCAGGAACGGGCTCTGAAGTTGGTCGAGCATCAGTGATCACAGACTCTTACAACCACACGAAGAAAATCATTTTCCACCCCAAAATGATGCCTGTCCAGGTGCTACTTGATCCGCTAACCACCATCGACCTTCCTTCGCACATTACTGCTGCTACTGGAATGGACGCCCTATCCCATAGCTTAGAAGCCTTTTGCGCACCGAGCTATCATCCGATGGCCGACGGTATCGCACTTGAATCGATGCATCTTATTAAACGCTACTTGTATAAAGCGTATATCGATGGCCACGATATTGATGCCCGAACTCAATTACTGGTTGCATCATGCATGGGGGCCACCGCGTTTCAGAAAGGCTTAGGGGCGATGCATGCATTAGCACATACCCTAGGCGGGCTCTATGACAAACATCATGGCTTACTCAATGCCATTTTAATGCCCTATGTACTGCAAGCAAACCGCACACAAATTGAAGATAAAATGCTCACGCTCGCACAGCGACTTTCATTGCCATCGCCAGGGTTTGACGCGGTCTATGACTGGGTGATTGATTTGAGAAAAACCTTAGGTATTCCGCACACACTTGCTGAGATCGGCATCGGCCAAGAGGATGCGGTCAAGATTGGTGAATTAGCCTTCAATGACGCTGCGGCTGGATGTAACCCAATTCACTTTACTTCCGCTCAATACACACAACTGTTCTTGCAAGCGCAGACCGGTGACAAGACGACTTCATAACGGAGGCAACGATGAAAATTGGCGTATTAATCTGCGATGATGTCAATCCTGCACTGGAACCAGAGCACGGCAATTATCAGATGATGTTTAGCCGACTGTTACTTGCCGTCGATAACACACTCGATCTTCAATTTTACAGGGTGAACCACAATGAATTTCCAGAAACACTCAACGAGTGTGACGCCTATATGACGACGGGAAGTAAATCCGGTGTGATGGATGAGGCCGAGTGGATTGTACGCATGGAGGTGCTCGTTCGCCAAATTCACCACGCTCAAATTCCCTTCGTCGGTATCTGTTTTGGCCATCAGATGCTAGCGAAAGCGTTGGGCGGTGCAGTCGCGAAAGCAGACGTTGGTTGGGGCGTGGGTGCCGTGATCGCTAAAGTAAACCAACCACAAACATGGATGACGCCTTACCAAGACGAATTTAATCTATTAGTCAGTCACCAAGACCAAGTACTTCGTATGCCAGAAAGAGGACAAGTGCTCGCGGGTAACGATTTCTGTCCCATATCAATGATGCAAGTAGGGCCGACATCATTGGGGATCCAAGCACATCCTGAGTTCTGTTCTGCCTATTCTAAAGCATTAATACAAATGAGAAAGGACATCATTCCTGAAGAGGTGCAAAGGAGAGGCCTCACCTCATTGCAGCTACCTACCGATGGCCTACTCATTGCTAGCTGGATGCTGAATTTCATACGCTCGGTCTTATGAATCTGACGGTGGGGAGAACAATACACGCCAGCGCTCGCCCCAGGTTAAATCTGGCTGGCTTACCTCTTTAAGCATATCTTTCCATTCTGCAAAGGTGACCGTAAAAGGATTAAAGCTGTTTACAGGCTTCGAGATCCCATAACGAACCGCTTCAACTTCTTGTTCAAACGTACCGAACATGCGATCCCAGATGATCAGCACCCCCGCGTAGTTTTTATCGATATATTGGCGATTCACGCCGTGGTGTACGCGATGATGAGACGGCGTGTTAAACACCCACTCTAAAGGTCCAAGAGAGCGAATCGCCTGAGTATGAACAAAGAACTGCAGCCCTAGGTTGAGTAATACCACAAACACAACCCACTTAGGATCAAAACCGATGATGACCAACGGAAGCCAGAACACCCACATCCCTGCTAATGGGTACATCAGACTTTGACGAAATGCCGTGCTGAAATTCATGCGCTCTGAACTGTGGTGCACCACATGCGCTGCCCACATCCAACGGATACGATGGCTTGCGCGATGAAACCAGTAATAAAAGAAATCTTGCAAAACCATGAGTAATAAAAAGGTAGATACGGTCATCTCGATATCAAACAAGCGCCAATCAAACCACCATAAATACAGTTTGGCGATCAGCAAGCCTGTCAAAATATCTGTCGCTTGATGAAGCCCTGCAAGCACAAAGTTGCACACCACTTCCGGCAAGTCATATCGTGCGCTTTCAGGCAATCTTCCCGCACGTTGACCAAACCAATACTCTGCTGCAATACAGAGAAAGAAGATTGGTGCGAGCAACATCAGCAAAAAGTCAGGGTGTTCCGTAATTTGTGACCATTCCATCGTCTCTTCCTACCATTTCGCGTAGTGATCTTCGGTGAGTCCCATCACCTCATCGAGCTCGTGCTTCGTGCCATTGCCATCAATTAAGTGACCAGAAAAGTGGCCGACAAACTGACGGAAATTACTCTTCAAAAACCAAAAGTTCTTTTTCTCTGATCGTTGGTTCTTAGGCGTGAACACCAAATCGATGCGCTTGTCTTGTGACGTGATTCGCCATAACTCTTCTGGATGAACGCGAGAAAACTCAAACTGCACTGGCGGCATTAAATGACGTTCATCATCCACCCAGATGACGTTTTCACAAAAGCCCGTTTCGTTCACGCCCGCAGCAAGGTTCAAACCAAACTTTTTATTCTCACTACGATGATTAATACTCGCCCATCGCCAACTGGTTTCTCTTCGCATGTAACCTGCCGAGAAGTCATACCCCGCAACGGCATTGGTTAAATCTTGCTGCTGCCCTTTCACATTCAGCTCACCTTGTATGTTGAGCGTGTTGTGTTTTTGAGTGTAGGTCCAGCCCGAGTATGCCGTTGGTGTACAAAGCATCAGAGGTAAGCTTTCTGGTAAAGACTGTAGTATCAAATTAGCTTGAATGAGATGCGTAGAGAGTTGCACATGCCACTGCCCGCTTTCAATATTGAATCGGATTGTGTCATTAGCTAGGTGCGCTTGGCTGTTCCAGCTAGAGGGCTGAGTTTGATAACCGACATTGAGCGGTTTTAACCATTGCTGCTCGACGAGTTCGTGCGTTTCTGTATCGAACACATAACAGAAACCAGAAGCCAAGTAGCGTATGTCCGCTATCGCCACCCCAATGATGTATTGAGGCGTTACAATGGAGACAAACTGAAACTGTTTATAATCGAAATATTTTCGCCAACGGGAAGCCGGTTTATCCATTTCATTAAGATATTGGAAAGTATCCAACTGAAGTGATTCTGGTATCGCTTCTAGGTGACCAAATTGAGGTAAGCCGTTAGCGTGAATAAAGTGTTTCAAAGGAGTCTGCACATCCATGCTCGTTATTAATCAATGACACACTATTCAATGTTAACATTAATTTAACAGAAAACTTTTTGCGCCACTGCACAACAATGGTTCACCGGATTGACTAAAATGAACAAAAATGTGAAACCAATCACCTATATTCACGCCATTAAATGGTGTATTAGAGCTTTCACTTGGGTTCAAAACGCGCGTCCAAGAAGATTAATTAGATACGGCCTGCGTTAGAAAACGGCACCTTTCTATTCTACCAACTCTGTGACAATCTCAGTTTTAACCGAATTAGCAATAAAACAGTTTTCGTGCGCCATATTGTGCATCTTCTCTATTAACTGGCGATCAGCTCAAAGTACTCGGCTTTTAAGACGTTCTTACCGCGAATAGTGCCCACATGATGGCCAATTCTCTTAAATCTGGCGCAACAGATGCTGCAATCGTTGGGCTATCGACACTGAACTCGATTTAATTGCCGCGCATATCGCTATTGAAGAAAACCAGTACGTAGCGGCATTCAAGGGGTTAAGTGACTTGTATCGACGCAAGCCATTTACGCATTTTTATGCTCAGTTTCACCTCGCCTGGCTGTTGCACGAAATGAACTTTGAAACAGAATTCTCTCAAGCAATAACTTGGTATTTTGAAGGCTTAAGCTCTGACTCTAGTGACACTATTTTATCGAGCAAGATAACCTTAGGACGCGCATTAGAACAGAAAAAATAGTAAGCGCCAAAAGTGGATGGAAGAACAATACAAAAAGAGAAAGGGGATTTTACCCTTTCTCTTTATTGGCTTACCTGTCTAACAACCGATTTACCCAGGTTATCTCCCCATATGCAATCAGATCAAATATAGTGAAAAAAATCACACAAATAACAATCAACTTGATTAAACGTTGAATAATAAGCATCTCGTACCCTAAATTTTTCTGTCCGCTTCCAACTTCAATTCTATTCGAAGAAGGCAACTTTCAGCATTTTAAACTAAGTCATTGTTATCAATTCAATACATAATTTTCAATTATTGTATTCATCAATCTCCAATAATCTATGGCATGAAGCTATACCCGTTCAACTTGAAGATATAGGCTTCAGAGCGTTGTCACTGATTCCCTGTTTACCGAAAGTAAGCAAGGAAAACAACGCAGCGTAATAACAAGCGCTTTCCAAGTCATTCTCGCTGACCCTAGCCCCTTGAAGTGGTTTGAGTATATATTGATAAAATAGAGAACAATATTCGGGCTAAGACACTCGTTCGTAACATCGCAAGCTTGTCACGAGAACTCGGCATGACCATTGTTGCTGAAGGCGTAGAAACACCAAACCAGGCGCAAAAACTCAAAGCGTGGAAGATTGATGAGTGGCATAGGCTTCTACTTCTATAAGCCTATGCCACTTAAAGGTGTGTTCGAGCCGTTTTCAACTCGTTAGAGAAATAATCAGAGCATCAACAGAGAGAGTCATTAGAGCGCGTCGATAGGCGCTCATTCCTTTGGGTTAGGATATTTAATTCCCAGAGTCGCAAATGTCGTATCTATACTCAAAATAGAATTTTCAAAAAGTCCCGGTGATCACACAAGGAGGACTGTATGAAACGAATATGGATATGGCTTTTACCGCTCATATTTTTTACAGGTCAAGCGCTAGCAAGCACCATTTGGGTCATACCGATAAAAGGTGCCATTGGGCCTGCGACTAGCGACTACCTATCGCGTGAAATTGAGCAAGCTCAAGTCAATGGCGTTAGCTTAATCATACTGAAAATGGACACACCAGGGGGACTGGACAGTGCCATGCGCGATATTATTCACGCCATCACGACGTCTTCTGTGCCTGTCGCTACTTGGGTCGGACCATCCGGGTCACGTGCCGCTAGCGCCGGTACCTATATCTTACTGGCTAGCCACATAGCGGCAATGGCTGAAGCGACAAACCTTGGTGCTGCAACACCAGTCTCGCTCGGTGGTGCCCCTAAACCGCCTTCCACTACTGACGATGAGGAACCATCAAAAACCAAAGAGTCGGACTCTGATTCGAGCCCCTCTTCAGACCAAGTTCCAGCCAAAACCGCCATGGAAAAGAAAGTCATCAACGATGCCAAAGCGTACATCAAAGGCTTGGCTCGTCTTCATGGAAGAAATGCAGAATGGGCAGAGAAAGCCGTCAGTGAAGCGGCGAGTTTAGATGCCACAGAAGCCCTTGACCTCAATGTCATCGACTATATTGTGAATTCTCCTGAAGGACTGGTGATGGCCATTGATGGTCAGTCAGTAAAGGTGAACAACCAAGAGGTGACATTGTCACTAAAAAATCCCATTTGGGTTGAGAGGGTGCCAGATTGGCGTGCCGAAATGTTAGCGGTGATCACCAACCCTAACGTTGCTTATATTTTAATGCTCATCGGTATTTATGGCCTATTATTAGAATTCTATAATCCTGGTATCGGATTACCTGGTGTGCTTGGCGGGATCTGCTTACTTCTTGCCATGTATGCCCTACAAATGATGCCTGTCAATTATGTTGGCCTCGGTCTTGTGCTATTAGGCATCGCTCTTATGATTGCAGAAGCGTTTAACCCAAGCTTCGGCATACTGGGGCTTGGTGGCGTTGTCGCTTTTGTTCTCGGCTCAATCTTCCTAATGGACAGTGAATTACCCGGTTTCCAAGTCGCCCTACCATTGATATTTGGGATCGCGATATTCTCAGTCGCACTGATCCTGATCACCGTTGGCCTATTGCTACGAATACGGCGCAGAAAAGCCACAACCGGTCTGGAAACCTACCCGGGTAAAAGTGCCATCGTCAGTGATGATTTTATTGATGGCACTGGGCGTGTGCAATTAGATGGCACGTTCTGGCAGGCAAAAGCAGAAGAACCGTTAAAACGAGGTGACCAAGTTACCATTCTTAAAGTGAAAGGGCTGACTCTAACGGTAAAGCCCAGTGACCGCCCGAAAGGATAGGAGGCGCTTATGATGCTCTACACTGCTGCCGTAGTTCTGGTTTTATTGTTTGCATTGGCAACGCAAATGTTCAAGGTGCTGCGTGAATACGAGCGTGGTGTGGTATTTTTCCTTGGGCGCTTTCAAGAGGTGAAAGGCCCTGGCCTGATTATCTTGATCCCGTTCATCCAACAAATGGTGCGAGTCGATTTGCGAACGATTGTCTTAGATGTTCCGACCCAAGATTTGATCACTCGTGATAACGTTTCTGTTCGTGTAAACGCGGTGGTTTATTTTAGAGTGGTCAACCCTGAAATGGCCATCAACAACATCGAAAGTTACAGTGATGCAACCAGTCAACTCGCGCAAACCACGTTGCGTTCCGTGTTAGGTCAACATGAACTCGATGAACTTTTGGCGGAGCGAGAACGCCTTAATAAAGACTTGCAATCAATACTCGACCAACAAACCGATGATTGGGGCATCAAAATTGCCACTGTTGAAGTAAAACATGTCGATCTTAATGAAAGCATGGTTCGTGCCCTCGCCCGCCAAGCAGAAGCGGAACGTAACCGTCGCGCAAAAATCATCCACGCAACGGGTGAGTTAGAAGCTTCCAGTAAATTGAAAGAAGCGGCAGAAATGCTCAATGAAGCGCCTAACGCCCTGCAATTACGCTACATGCAGACGCTAACGGAGATAACCACCGACAAAACCTCCACGATTATTTTCCCAATGCCTATTAATTTGGTAGAGGCGGTGACCGATATTGCTAAGGCAGTAAAAGAGAATCAGCAAACGAAGCAGGATTAATCGTTACATCATGAGGAGTCGCGCAATACCGCTACTCCTTTTTCTGCCAACAGTTCATTTAGCCAGCACGTATTTTTTCTGTCTCACTACTTCCCTTGCCTCACCTTGCCATTTTCAACAAAACGTTGAAGGTGATTAAAAAAGCACGCACTATCAATAGGCAAGTCATCGCACTAGGTAGCCTCCTGCACACACTGGCGCGCCTAGGTATCGACTCTACAGCAATGGAAGGTGTGACTTAGCACTGATTGCGAAGAATTCAAAGCAGAGTTAGACGGTCACGTATGTGAAGTGGAACTGGCTATCGGCTACCACTAAGACGGCGAAGACTACAACCACGGTCTACCAAAAGGGCGTCTACACATGGATGACATAATTACCACTCTTTAATGAGTATCGTCTCCTAGCCTCGCTATCTGAACCATTGTTCAAATTAAAAGAGCCGCACCTTTTAGTTCTCAATCTAAGGGGTACGGCTCATTTTGTTTTTTGGAGAGGGGCAAACAAACGTTTTGAGACAAGAAACAGCTAAGCTAGGCCACTTGCTTGGACTTAAAGTTACCAAGCAGTGCGTCGTACAGCTCGTTGTCGCTCAGCACGCCCACCAGCTTGTTCTCTTCCACCAGCAAGATAGGTTGATTACTGCGTAGCTTCAGTTCAATCGCCTCGCGCATGCTGATGTCTGGATTGGCTTGAACGACCGAACTTTCGCCAATGTCATCAAGCGTGGTGGAATCACTCTCCCAATTCACCAATGACTTATCGGAATCCACCAGTGTTAAACCTTTCGGTTCTTGTTCAACCCAAATCTGCTTATCAGCACACACCAATACGCGGTCATTTTGCTGCTCAAGCTCGGTGCTGGCTTGCATCAGTGAACGACCTTTCAATACGTTGAGCGGATTAGTGTGAGCCACAAAGTCCGCCACATAATCGTTTTCTGGCGCAAGAATGATTTGCTCAGGCTTGCCGTGTTGAATCAGTTTTCCCGACTCCATAATGGCAATGTTGTTACCGATTTTCAGCGCTTCATCTAGGTCGTGGCTCACAAACAAAATCGTTTTGTTGAGCTTCTCTTGCAGTTGAATCAGTTCATCTTGAAGCTGAGCGCGTATCAAAGGATCGAGCGCGGAAAACGGCTCATCCATCAACAAGATGTCAGTATCCATAGCAAAGGCGCGAGCTAAACCAACACGCTGCTGCATACCACCCGAAAGCTCATGCGGGAACTTACTCTCCCACTCACTCAACCCAACCATGTCTAGTTGTTCACGCGCCTTTTTACGACGTTCAGCTTTGCCAATGCCCTGCATCTCAAGTCCAAACGCCACGTTGTCTAACACCGTTAACCACGGCATAAGCGCAAACTTTTGGAACACCATCGACACGCGGTGAGTACGCAAGTTACGCAGAGTCTGTTCGTCACACTTGGCAAGCTCTACCATGTCGTCGCCATCTTTGATTTTGAGCGAACCACGAGAGATCTCATTCAAACCATTGACGGCACGAAGTAAGCTAGATTTTCCCGAGCCGGACAACCCCATCAATACACAGATCTCACCTTGTTTGACGCTCATTGAGACCTTATCGACGCCAACCACTTGCCCGGTTTCATCAATGATCTCTTGGCGAGACTTGCCTTGGTCTAGTAGCGCTAGTGCTTGCTCTTGCTGATGCCCAAACACAACGTCGAGGTTTTCAATCGTAATTGCATCCATATTATGCCTCCTTTTGGTTTGGCGCTTTGCACAAACGGTCAAGAATAATCGCGACCAGAACAATTGCTAAACCCGCTTCAAAACCTTGAGAAATGTTCACCGTATTCAGTGCTCGCACGACGGGTTTACCCAACCCGTCGGCACCGACTAGCGCAGCAATCACCACCATAGAAAGCGACAACATAATACACTGGGTAACGCCCGCCATAATGCTTGGCAATGCCGCTGGCAGCTCGACTTTAAACAGCAGTTTCATGCGGCTCGCACCAAAGGCTTTACCCGCTTCAATTAACTCTTCCGGCACTTTGGTGATGCCAAGGTAAGTCAGACGAATCGGTGCGGCGATGGCAAAGATAATGGTGGAAATCAGCCCCGGTACGATACCTAAACCAAACAGAACCAGTGTTGGGATCAGATACACGAACGTTGGTACGGTCTGCATTAAATCGAGTATTGGGCGCAATAAGGTGTACAACCACGGGCGATGCGCCGCCATGATGCCGAGTGGCACGCCAATTAATACGGACATCGTTGTCGCAGCGAAGACGAGAACAAAGGTTTCCAGCATTTCTTGCCAGTAGCCGAGGTTAAGGATGGTCAGCAGCGACAACACGATAAACACCATCAATGGAATGCTGCGGTGTAAGAACCACGCAATCGCAGCAGTCAGGATGATGGGTGCTGCCGGTGGCATCCATTTGAAAATATCCACCACGAAAAGAATGATGGTTTCGAGAAAGATAGAGATAGCATCAAAGAAGCCCGACGCATTCATGGTTAACCAATCCACGCCCGTTTCCATCCATTCGCCCAACGGAAGTTTGTTGTCCGTAATAAAATTCACAATAAAACCTTTGTGTTAAAAGGCGGGCATCGCTGCCCACCTGTTCCTTAAGAGAGGAATGATTAAGCGTTTGTTTTTAGGTAAGAAGTCATCGCTTGTTTTGCGTCTTTACCGTCCAGCGTTTTCACGCCTTCTAGCCACGCTTCAAATTGTTGAGGGTTGGCATTCAACCATTCTTGCGCCGCTTTCGCTGGCTTCTGTTTTTGGTTCAGAATCGCCTCCATCAACTGGTTTTCCATCTCTAGACTGAACTCGAGATTTTTAAGCAGTTGACCCACGTTTTGACACTCAGATAGGTAGTCTTGGCGTACGTTGGTGTAGACATTCGCACCACCGTAATTAGGACCAAAGTAGTCGTCACCGCCCGATAGATATTCCATCTCAACGTTGCTGTTCATTGGGTGCGGTGCCCAACCTAGATAAACGATCCACTGGTTACGGCGCACTGCGCGAGACACCTGAGACACCATGCCCGCTTCGCTTGATTCCACTAGGCTGAAGTCTTTCAAGCCGAATGCATCGCTGTCGATCATATTTTGAATCAAACGGTTACCATCGTTACCCGGCTCAATGCCGTAGATGCGGTCTTTAAATTTGTCGGCATGCTTTGCCAAATCAGCAAAGCTTTTCACGCCTGCGTCATAGACGTACTTTGGCACTGCTAGTGTGTATTTCGCACCTTCAAGGTTTGCGCGAACGGTTTCCACTGTGCCAGCTTCACGGTATTTGGCGATATCGCCTTCCATGGTTGGCATCCAGTTACCTAGGAATACGTCAATGTCACCGTTTGCCATTGAAGAGTACGTCACAGGTACAGACAGAAGATCGGTCTTGGTTTTGTAGCCCAAGCCTTTTAGCAGTTCGGAGGTCACAGCAGTGGTTGCGGTAATGTCCGTCCAACCTACATCGGCAAATCGAACGGTTTCACATTGGTTAGCGTAAGCACCTGTCGCCACTGCACTCAGTGCGATAGATGAAAAGATTTTTGTCATCGTAGACATGTTTAAATTCCTTGTAATGATTGCTGACTTTATGAGATTGAGCTTAAGTCTCTTTTCGGCGGACGCATTCTTTGCGTCTCTTGCCAGTTCGGAGCAATCCAAACCGGTGTATTATTCGATTCTTCGAGCGCATTACCCAAGATCATGTCCGCGGCACGCTCTGCCACCATGATGGTTGGTGCGTTTAAGTTGCCATTGGGTATGGTTGGGAAGATGGATGAATCCACAACGCGCAAACCTTCAATGCCGCGCACTTGGCAAGTTTCATCCAGCACTGCCATTGGGTCATCATCTGCGCCCATTTTGCAGCTACACGATGGGTGATAAGCACTTTCCACATTTTGCTTCACCCACTCATCAATCGCTTCATCGCTAGAGATGTGAAGACCGGGTTGGATCTCTTCACCGCGGAACGCATCCATTGCAGGTTGATTGAGGATTTCACGCGTAAGACGAATACAGTCTCGCCAATCCTGCTTATCTTGTTCGGTCGAGATGTAGTTGAACTCGATTTTTGGCTTGTCATTTGGGTTAGCAGAAACCACTTCGACACTGCCGCGACTCTCAGGTTTGTTTGGACCAACATGCACTTGGAAGCCGTGACCATCAAACGCAGCACGACCGTCATAACGCATTGCCGCAGGCAGGAAGTGATATTGAATGTTTGGCGACTTCAAACCTTCACGAGAACGGATGAACGCACACGATTCAAAGTGGTTGGTCGCGCCCAAACCCTTGCGGGTCAGAATCCACTCGGTACCAATCAAACCTTTGCTGATCAAACCTAACTTGCTGTTGAGAGTGATCGGCTGTTTGCAGTGATACTGGAAGTACACTTCAAGGTGGTCTTGCAGGTTCTTACCCACGCCTTCGAGCGCGTGATTCACTTCAATGCCCGCTTTCTCAAGTACAGACTGTGGACCAATACCCGAAAGTTGAAGTAACTGTACCGAGCCAATAGAACCTGCGCTCGATACCACTTCTTTATTGACGAAACATTGTTTAATTTTGCCAGATTGCTCGAACTCAATACCGACCGCTTTTTTACCCTCAAGTAAAATTCGATGAGCGGTCACGCCTTTCATCAAAGTGAAGTTGCTGCGGTTTTTCGCACGGCTTAAGTAAGCGTTAGAGGTAGAAGCACGCACGCCTTTGTCTACCGTCATGTGCATAGGACCGAAGCCCTCTTGCTGATAGCCGTTGTAGTCTTGCGTTTCTGGGTAGCCTGCATCTTTACCTGCTTCTATAAAAGCTTGGTAAAGCGGGTTCAGCTTCATGTCGTTACCATTGCACGTCCCTACAGGACCGCTGTCACCACGGTAATCGTCAGCACCGCCCGTCCAAGTTTCCGCTTTACGGAAATACGGCAGACACGCTTGGTAGTTCCAGCCTTTCGCGCCTTCTTCTTCCCATTCGTCAAAGTCACAAGCATGACCACGAACATAAACCATGCCGTTGATCGACGAGCTGCCGCCTAACACTTTGCCGCGTGGGCAATGCAGTTGACGTCCATCTAACCCATCTTCAGCAACAGTTTCGAACTGCCATGCGTACTTTTCGCTGTTCATTGGGTAAGACAGCGCCGTTGGCATCTGGATGAAGATGCTCTTGTCTGAGCCACCCGCTTCCAACAGCAAGACTTGATGCTGACCGCTTTCACTCAGGCGATCGGCCAAGACACAGCCTGCCGAGCCCGCACCGACGATGATGTAATCGTAGTGTTGTTGCATTACAAATCCTCCTGACTGGTTACGCGTAAGGGCTGTCGAAATCACCCAAATGCACTAACACGCTCTTAGTTTGGGTGTAATGCTTAAGGGTCTCGACGCCGTTTTCACGTCCAATGCCAGACAATTTGTAACCACCAACTGGCATTTCAGCTGGGGAATCACCCCACGTGTTAATCCAACAAATGCCTGCTTGGATTTGGTGAATAACACGGTGTGCACGAGACAGATTTTGCGTAAACACGCCTGCTGCAAGCCCGTAATCGGTGTTGTTGGCACGAGCAATCACTTCGTCCTCGTCACTGAACTTCAACACTGACATCACGGGACCGAAGATTTCTTGCTGCACATGCGGCATGTCGTCTTGGCAATCAATGAAAACCGTCGGCACAACAAAATTACCGCTCGCCAAGCCGTTTTCTGTGACTTTATAGCCGCCAGTCAGCAACGTTGCATTGCTTGCTTTCGCTTGTTCAATGGCGGAAAGGACTTTTGATTCGTGCTCTTTGGAAATTAGTGCGCCGATTTGAGTTTGTTCATCAAGCGGATCGCCAACCACCAGCAGCTCAGTACGCTTCTTAAGTTGAGCGACAAACTCATCATAAATAGCTTCATGAACGAATACACGAGTACCGTGCGTACAAACCTCACCTTGGGTATAGAAGTTTGCCACCATTGCAGCAGAAACCGCGTCGTCTAGCTTGGCATCATCAAAAATGATCATTGGCGATTTACCGCCAAGTTCCATAGTGACTTGCTTTAGCGTCGCAGCGCTGTCACCCATCACAACTTTGCCAGTTCCGGATTCACCCGTGAAGGAGACTTTAACGATGTCTGGATGTGCGGTGAGCATTTGCCCTACTCGGTAGTCACCTTGAATAACGTTGAACACGCCATCAGGCAATCCAGCTTCGCTGTAGATTTCTGCCAATTTGAGTGCGGTTAACGGGGTTTCTTCTGATGGCTTAAAGATCATCGCATTACCCGCAGCCAGCGCAGGGGCAGATTTCCACATCGCGATTTGAATTGGGTAGTTCCACGCGCCAATACCCGCACAAATGCCCAGAGGCTCGCGACGAGTATAGAAAAACTGCGATTCATTCAGCGGTTGCTGTTCACCATGCATGCTAGGCGCAAGACCTGCGTAGTATTCGATCACATCTGCGCCCGTTGCAATGTCTACGCAATTCGCTTCTTGAATCGGCTTGCCCGTATCCGCAACTTCTAGTGCCGCCAGTTCGTCATTTCTTTCACGAAGTAGCGCCACCGCTTTAAGCAGGATGCGACTGCGCTCTGTCGCCGTCATGGCTGACCAAATTGCAAAACCGCGCTTGGCAGATTCAATTGCCGCTTCCATATCTTGCTGGTTAGCCTGCTTCACATTCGCAATCGGCTCACCATTGGCGGGATTGTATGTGGTGAAGTGTTCTTCTGAGCATCCTAGGTGCGTGGCACCATCGATGTAGTGTGCTTTCATATCCATTTTCAGGTTTGACTCTTTATTTTTGTTTTGAGTAGAACGTGAGTTGTTTATCGAGATAGTCGTTAATGATGACGCGTGCTTTCTCGGCATCGATGCCTTGCGGGTTGAGCGTGCCGCGTAGCCAAATGCCATCAATTAATGACGCAATACCATGCGCCACCAGCTCAGCTTGGTTTTGATCCAGCAAAGCTTTTAATTCTTTTTTCAGGTGTGAGATGAGACGTCGTTCATTGACTCGTTGCAGACGTTTGAGCTGTTCGTCATGCATCGAGTAGGACCAGAAAGCCAGCCAAGTTTTTGCTACTTGGTTCTCGGCCTGGAAGCCGACGAAATTAGCGTCAATGATGGCATTAATTCTTTGGTGGTGCGCATCACTAGGGATCTGGCTTAGATTGATTTTAGTGGTGGCGGAAAGCTGGCGAAGGATTTCACGCATGGTTTCTTCGAGCAAACCGTGCTTACCACCGAAGTAGTGATTAATGATCCCTGTAGATACTCCTGCTTCTTTGCTGATCAACGAAATGCTCGCAGCGTGTAAACCTACTCTGTCAATGACCGACATCGTCGCTTTGACTAGCTGAGGTTTTCTGATTTCAGGCATCCCAACCTTGGGCATTTTGCATCCTTGTAAATTTTAATTGAACGGTTAGTTAAATATAAAATGCCTGAAATTTAGTTCGAGTTCAAATTATTTTTCTGTTTTTTACTTATATAAACCCTCCTAAACATCCATTGAAATAGAGAATATGTCAATTCGTATACATACAATAAATAAGAAGAAATACAAATAAATACCACTATATAACAACAAGTTAAGTAAACATTCATTCAGAGCAATACTGATGTCAGCGTCATTCAACTAATCACGGAACACTTCTCATAAAGTCGCTCTCGACACAATTAAAATTTGAACTGAATGTATTTTTTGTAACCAGTGTCTTTGGTTTAATGAAGGTTGTATGGTATCGAACTAAGCGTTTTAAAAGCGCAAAAAAGGGGCCAATGCCCCTATTTGTCGATGTTTGATGATAGATTAGTAGCCTTTCCAAGGTACCAGTTTCTTCTCTAGGTAGCGCATCAGCAAATCAAATGAATACGCAATCAGTCCGATGATAATGATGCCGGCAATCACCACATCTGTCACAAGAAACTCGGCCGCATTAAGCACCATGTAACCGATCCCCGCTTCTGCAGCGACCATTTCACTTGCTACCAAGGTTGTCCAACCAAATCCGATCCCAATTCTTAATCCGGTTAGAATTTCAGGTAAAGCACTTTTAATGATCACATGATAAAGCACCTGCCCTTTGGATGCGCCCATCGAGTAAGCCGCTTGTATTTGCTCGCTTTTGGCTGATGCAACGCCGGCACGCGCACTGAGCGCGATCGGTGCAAACATAGCGAGATAAATCAACGTGACCTTGCTCGTTTCATCGATTCCAAGCCAAATAATCACTAAAGGTAAGTAAGCCAACGGTGGAAGAGGACGATAAAACTCAATCAGTGGATCGAAAACGCCTCTCACCCACACATTTGATCCAATTAAAATGCCAATTGGCACAGCAGTGACAACGGCCAAAGCAAAAGCCCCAAATACTCTGCCCAAACTCGCCAAGAGATGAGCTTCCAACGATACCCCAGAGAATCCGTTCACAAAAAGGTCGACAAATCGCTCCAGTACCGCATTAGGGGAGGGAAGAAACAACGGCTTAACCAAACCTAGTTCAGTCACAACCGCCCATAGCCCAATAAAAAACAGGGTAGAAATGACTGAGATCACGCGCGAGTTACCTTGACCAGGCTCTCCGTAATAACTTCCTGGGGTCTGGGTTTTGTTTTTTACCCACTGTACAAGCCGATAAAAAGGCGGGGTTGAATGCATTTCACTTTGTTGTGCGACGTTCGCTTGTGGCTCACCAGCAGCTTCTGACGTATGCTCTCCTTTCGCCTCTGAATGTTCAAGGCGTTCATGGTTTATTACGGCTTCACTCATAACGCTACCTCCACAATTTCATCTTGATGGATGATGGAAAGAATTTTTTCTCGCATTTCTATAAAATCAGGCATCGACTTAACCGCACGCGCATCTCGACACTCAAGAAAACGTTGATTGAAGTCTAAATTGAAACTGTGCGTTATACGCCCCGGTCGGGGGGACATCACGATCAGCTTCGAAGCCATGAACAGCGCTTCTTCGACACTATGGGTAATGAAAAACATCATTTTATTGGTCGCTTGCCATGCGTCTAACAGCAGCTCCTGTAACGTTTCTCGCGTTAGTGCATCCAGAGCACCCAAGGGCTCATCCAGTAATAGGATACTAGGGTCATTGGTTAGCGCTCGTGCAATTCCGACTCGCTGCTGCATGCCACCAGATAGCTGATAGACTTTATGCTGATGGAAGTCTTCTAGCCCAACGAGCTGTAAATACTTCGCAGCCCTTGCAAGTCGCTCTTTTTTCGCGACACCTTGGAGCTTTAAGCCAAATGCCGTGTTCTCAATCACATTCATCCATGGAAACAGCGCATGTTTTTGAAACACCACGCCTCGGTCTGCACCCGGGCCGATGATTTGATCGCCAATGTCTCGTCCCATGGTCACCCTAGGTAACCCTTCCACTTGTGAGTTGCCTAACGTAAGATAACCGGATGTTGGCGGGATGAATCCAGCCATCAAATTTAGGAGCGTTGTCTTACCACATCCTGATGCGCCAAGCGCGACAACGAGTTCACCTTGCTCAATTTGAAGATTAACTCCCGAAAGTGCCGTCACGGGCTCTCCCCCTTCCCTGCCTTCATAGATGACAGAAACATCCTCAATTTTTAGTGTTTTCTTCAAAGACATGCGCCTACTCCTTTCACGTTCATTGACTAAGTGTTGCTATTTCGCCTTCGCATTCTTTGCAAAGCTCGGATTGACAAATACGCTGTAGTCAGGCTGAAGAGCAGAGATTTTCTTTTCTTTCAGTAGGAATTCTGAAGTGGCTTTCAACGCTTGAACCGCACCACCTTCACTGCCACAACCAAGCCACTGACAAGAAAGCTGGGTATTAATGTCCATGAACTCATACAGTTTCATGGCTTCAACAACCCCTTCAGGTTCACCACCTGCAAGTTTCGCTACTGAAATCGCCATCGGGTTATCGGCTGTGAATGTCTCTTTTTGATCACGGTATTTCGCGTCCACTTCGGCTACGACCTTAATCAAATCCGTGACGAATTCTGGATGCTTTGCCGTAAACTCTTTACTCGCAATCATGCCATCAAAGGTGGGTTTTCCCCATGCACTCAATTGTTTTGAGGAAATCAATACACTGCCATCTTGCTTAATTTTGCCAAGTGCAGGATCCCAAATAAACGCACCATCAATATCACCACGCTGCCACGCTGCCATAATGGCATTCGGCTGCATGTTAATGAGTTTCACCTCTTTTTCTGATAAACCAAACTGCTCCAAGGCGAACAACATGTGGAAGTGCGTGGTGGAGACGAATGGAACCGCTATACGCTTACCCTTAAGATCGGATGGAGAGGTGATTCCGCTGCTATTTTTTACCACCAGCGCCTCAGCATCAGCGATGTTTTCCGTCACCCATACCAGTTCCATTTCAACACCATTGCTTGCTGCACTCGCAATTGGGCTTGATCCTGCAACGGTCATGTCCACCGCTCCAGCCGCCATTGCGGTAATGGCCTTCGCGCCAGAATCAAATTTGCGCCACTTGATCTCATAGCCGGTTTCTTTCTCAATCAACTTCTGATCAATGGCGTATTTCAAAGGATTAAACATTCCTTGGTAGCCTATGGTGACTTCCTCTGCGCCGACTTGAAACGAACACGCCAATACGCTAGTCATGGCTAGAGTTTTAACGAGTGTGCTTTTCAATAATGTTTTCATCTTCACTTCCTCATGTGCTGTATGACATCTTCCACACTAATGAGAAGTCACTCGCAATGTTAGTGCCAGAGTATTTCTTTATTGGTCCAGATGCGCACCAAAACTAGGCTCAGAAATGCACCCAAATTGTGCAAAATCTCTACGCAACCGGAGCTAAGAACAATCGAAGCTAAGAACAATTGAAGCTAATCAAAGAGTTTGAATTATTTGAGAGGACAATGGAAAAGAAGAAGAAGGCAACCGAGATAACAGATATGATGCAAGATACAAGAGACACACAGTAAAAAGCGAACTAAGAAGGACTATCTCGCACAGGCAACACCTAGATAAACACATTCTTACGCGTTACATCGAGCAAACTTGTTTGACAGATACGATGACGCAGTAGTATCACTGCTGCGTCATCGTGCCCTATAAGCTTTGGGCGAAAATTACGGTTTAATTAGCCGTTACAACTGATGAAAAACTTTTGCCATGATCGCCACGATCTCATCCGCTTGTTCCATTGACAAGGTTAGTGGAGGACTCAAACAGATGGTGTTGTTCAACGATGAAAACGACCGATTAGTGCGTCCAACGAGCAAACCATGTTGCATACACTTCGCAGAAAATTGCGCTAGAACGCTCTCATCTACCGGTACCTTTGTTTCTCGATCCTCTACTAATTCAAGGCCGATAAATAGCCCTTTCCCACGTACGTCCCCAATAATAGTAAACTGAGTTTGAAGCACTTCAAGCTGAGTTTTTAAGTATTCTCCTACATGGGCAGCATTCTCGACCAGACCTTCTTCCTCAATAATTTTCATGTTCTCAAGCGCGGCCGCCGGACCTATGGTGCAGCCGCCAAAGGTGCTGATATCTCGGAAGTAATCAAATTTATCACTAGGATCTTGCTTAAACAGGTCAAATACCGCTTCCGTTGTCACCGTGCAAGAAATTGCGGCATACGCCGAAGCAACGCCTTTCGCCATCGTGACAATGTCAGGCTTTAAGCCATAATGCTGATAACCAAACCAGCTTCCAGTACGTCCAACGCCACAGACAACCTCATCAACATGAATCAGGATATTGTACTTGTTACAAATCCTTTGAACTTCTTGATAGTACCCTTCCGGAGGAGTGATGACCCCACCTCCCGCCGTAATGGGCTCAATCACAATTGCACCTACCGTTTCCGGTCCCTCTCTCAGGATGACCTCTTCTAATAGTTGTGCCGCTTTAATACCATAGTTATCGCTATCTTCAAATTGACTACGATATTCACAGCAATGAGGAAACTCGACAAAACCAGGCGTAAACGGTCCGTACTGTTGACGTCGCTCCTCCTGTCCCGTTGAACTCAAGCAAGTGATGGTGGTGCCGTGATAATCTCGCTCACGATATAAGATTTTGTGTTTCTTTCCGCCATATTTCTTGTGCGCAATTTGACGCACTATTTTATAAGCTTTTTCATTCGCTTCTGAGCCTGAGTTAGAAAAGTACACTCGGCTCATTCCGGGCATTTTTTCAATCAACTTGTTGGCAAACTCTGCCATGATTGGCGAACCTGCCGTGCCCGCAAAGAAGTTAAGGCGCATTGCCTGTTCCTTGATCACGTTAGCAATTCGCTCTCGACCATAGCCAACGTTGACACACCAAACACCGCCAGAACTCGCATCAAGGTAGCGATTACCATTCACATCCCAAATATATTCACCTTTGCCCGATGACATAATCAACGGCGCTTGCTCTTCAAATGGTGCATGTTGAGTGATGTGGTGCCAAACGTGCTTTTTGTCCCACTCCACTATTTGCGCTTTCATCTCTGGGGTTAGCTGCTGATCCATATTCGTTCTCCTTCCTTGCTTTATTTCAACCTAAAGCAATGCAAGGCCTCATCAATAGATCCAGTCGCATTTATTTATGGTGACAGGCGTCGGGGAAGCTATGGCACAGTTCCTGCGTTGCCATTCATTAGCGTGATAACGCTGATGGCTATAAACAATGGATATCAAACTGCAAAGGATGCGAACATTGAAAAGCGATTACTTAATGCACATACAATTCTCGCCAGAAAGAAGCTTACAAGAACAGATTCGAGAGCACTTACTGGAAGCAATACGAAGCGGCATTTTTGGAAATAATGCCCTGCCATCGTGTAGAAAGCTCGCATCCATGTTAAGGGTGTCGCGCAACACTGTTGTACTGGTCTATGATCGACTCGTCGATGAAGGGTATCTAATTTCACAAGAGCGGAGTGGTTATTTCGCCAATCACAATGCCCTCTCAGAGAATCCGTTTCCTACACCCAACCAGCTAAATCACCTTAATCCCGACCAAATTAGTGCAAAACCTGCGCACTTTTGGTTCAAGCGCGTTAAGCATGACGTGACAACACAGCGAAACATTGCGAAGCCTTCAAACTGGAAGGATTACCCCTACCCATTCTTATTTGGGCAGCCTGATCATGCTCTATTTCCATTAAATCATTGGCGAGAGTGCTGTCGATTGTCACAGCGTGCCGGGATAGTCAAAGATTGGATTTCAGATTCGATTGACAATGACGATCTCGCGTTAGTAAAGCAACTACAAACGAATGTATTACCCAAACGATCCATTCAAGCCTCGCAAGACCAAATCCTCATCACCATTGGCACGCAGAATTCGCTTTACCTTCTTGCTCGGCTACTCGGTGACAAAGAAACGCGTTTAGCCGTTGAAGAGCCCGGATACCCTGATGTTCGCAATATTTTTTCATCTCATGGCGCAACAATTGTCCCTATAAACGTCGATTGCCAAGGCATCGAAATCAATGACAAACTTAAAAGCTGCGACTATGTTTATGTCACGCCTAGCCATCAAGTACCGACAAATGTCACCATGTCAATGCAGCGACGCCAAGCACTGCTTCACGCTGCTGAAAAATACGATTTTGTCATTATAGAAGATGATTATGAAAGCGAAATCAATGTCCTTAGCCAAGCGAGCCCCTCGTTAAAGAGCCTGGACACTAACGGCAGAGTCATTTACATCGGTAGCCTATCAAAATCACTGTCTCCCGGATTACGACTTGGTTACATGGTTGCCGATGCGCCTCTTATCGACGCAGCAAGAGCATTGCGGCGGTTAATGTATCGCCATCCCCCAGCCAACAATCAGAGAACTTGTGCACTGTTTATCTCACTAGGCTATTACGATGCCTATTTGAGGAAACTGCGCAAGTGCTACCAACAGAGATGGACCACCATGCGGCAAGCCCTCATGAACCATCTTCCGCAGTGCATCACTACTGCAACCGTTGGTGGAAGCGCATTCTGGCTAAAATTACCAAATCACACAGATTGCGAGCAATTCACTGCCGTGGCAAGGGACATCGGCGTTTTGGTCGAACCCGGGACGATTCATTTTTCTCGATTTCAAAAAGATCATCGCCGTTATATTCGTCTAGGTTATTCCGCTATCGATAGCGACAAAATTGAACTAGGGATCAAAAAGCTAGCTCAGTTACTCAACGAAAAAGCGTAACCAGATATTTGTACCAACAAATATGACTAACTGGTACTAATAGAATCACAAGCACTTACCTACTATTCCCGTAACAACTTCAATTAAAGGGAGAGAGTATGGTAAGTGAGGTCGTTATCGTTGGCACACTGATCCTAGCCGGACTCATTCGTGGATATACCGGATTTGGCTTTTCTGGTCTTATGATCGTGGCACTGTCCATTTTCTATCCTGTTGCTGATTTGGTGCCGGCCATACTACTGGTGGATCTATTCATTTCCTTACCATTAGTTGCGACTTGCTGGAAACAAGCAGATTTCACCATCCTTACTCCATTGCTGTGGGCCACAATGTTAGGTATTCCTTTTGGCTTGGGTCTCCTGTATGCCTTGTCTGATGAACTTTTGAAAGTATTGGTACCAAGCACTATCTTGACCTTAGCTTTCCTATCCCGGCACCCTAGCCTCCTTATTCAAAAGCTGTCGCAGTCAAAACTGTTATGCGGGTTCACCTCTGGTTGGACAACAAGTGCGGTCTCTTCTGGTGGAACGCCAGTGGTTATGTACATGCGACAACAAGCGTTAAGCAATAGCGTAAAACGCGCCTCTCTCATTTGCTATTTCTTTCTCGTCAACTGTTTAGCGGTAGGTGGAAATTATACCATCACCAAACAATGGGCGATGTTGCCGAGCAATCCGGTGATTTATGTATTGATCGCGTTCTTATCCGCATTAGCGGGTCGGCGGCTATTTATTTACAAGGACTTCGAATCTATCCATGAGGTTGCCTTTTACCTATTGCTAACGGTTTCCAGCGGCACCTTAATCATCGCGGTCTGGTCATTATTTTCTTAAGGAGATTACACATGAATACACGATCAACACCAACCGTTTTCATTACTGGTGCCACCTCTGGCTTTGGACGCGCAGCAGCACGTCGATTTGCGCAAGAAGGATACTCACTGGTATTAACCGGACGACGAAAAGTGCGACTTGACCAACTTGCGGACGAGTTAGCCATGGAATGCAATGTTTATACGGCTCAACTGGATGTAAGAAGCAGCGAAGAGATTGCAACCCTCATCGCGGATCTACCCTCTGAATTTGCGAACATTGAAATATTGATTAACAACGCTGGCCTAGCGCTAGGAGCAACACCCGCTGACCAAGCCTCGATAACCGACTGGCACACCATGATAGACACCAACGTCACTGGGCTCGTTAACGTCACCCATGCGTTATTGCCTACACTGTTAAAACAGCCCAAAGCCACCATCATTAACCTAGCCAGTATTGCGGCGAACTGGTGCTACCCAGGAGCCCATGTTTATGGAGCAAGTAAAGCTTTCGTGGCCCAGTTTTCCCGTAATTTACGCAGTGATTACGCCGGTACAAAACTGCGTGTCACGAGCCTTGAACCCGGGTTATCAGAAAGTGAATTTAGCCTCGTACGCTTTAACGGTGACCAAGCGAAATACAATGAGATTTACGATGAGACGAATCCTCTCCAACCCGAAGACATCGCTGACATCATGTTGTGGATTGCAGAACAGCCATGTCATATAAATATTAACAGCTTAGAAGTAATGCCTACCAGCCAAGCATGGGACAACTTTAAAATAGTGAAATCAAAATAGTGTTTGCGAATGTTCAGTCTGCACTTATCTTAAGCGCAATGCATTGTAATCTGTCTATAAGTATCGTTACCAATAAAAAACCGCGCTATCAAAAGCGCGGTTTACCGTGTGTTTTTATATACCACACCATCTTTCATGATGAGTTTCCGTGTTTGCGACATACTCAACGCCAGCAAGTGGGTTACCGTCGATGATCAACAGATCAGCATAAGCCCCCTCAACGATTTGTTCCAATTGACCGTTTTGGTAAGGGTGCTGATACGCTCTCTAATCAATTTGTTGTCAGTGCCATTAAAAACATTTGCGTTGATGATGAATTTTTTCATTTCGCTTTCCTCAGTAAGGTTGTTTTACTTAACTAATGGCGCCAGTTTAGCGAGAGCTTCGATTAATTAATTGCTATTACGCGACAGTCAAAAGCAAGCTCGAGAGAAAAACTTGCCATCCGTTACTACACTTTGAGAACACTCACTCAGTTAGGAAGCAAAACATGAGCGATAAGAGCACACATTCCAAATGTCCGGTTATGCATGGTGCGAATACCAATCAACAATCTGCAGAGTTCAATTGGTGGCCTAAAACTCTCAACCTTGACATTCTTCATCAGCATGATCAAAAGACCGATCCAATGGATTCTGGCTTCAATTATGCTGAAGCTTTTGACTCTCTCGACCTCAACGAGGTAAAAAAAAATCTGATCGATCTCATGACCGACAGCCAAGATTGGTGGCCAGCAGATTGGGGCCATTATGGGGGGTTAATGATCCGTATGGCGTGGCATTCCGCAGGGACCTATCGTATTGCCGATGGCCGAGGTGGGGCCAGTCGCGCGAATCAACGCTTTGCGCCAATCAATAGTTGGCCCGACAACGGCAACCTTGATAAAGCACGTCGCCTACTTTGGCCAATCAAAAAGAAATACGGTAACAAAATCTCATGGGCAGATTTGATCATCCTAGCTGGTAATATGGCCTATGAATCGATGGGCTTTAAAACCTTTGGCTTCGCAGGCGGACGAGAAGACATTTGGCATCCAGAAAAAGACATTTATTGGGGAGCAGAAAAAGAGTGGCTTCAGCCAACTGGTGGGGAAAACAATCGTTACTCTGGCGAGCGCGACTTAGAGAACCCGCTTGCAGCCGTAATGATGGGCTTAATTTACGTGAACCCTGAAGGGGTAGACGGTAAACCAGACCCCATTAAAACGGCACACGATATGCGAATCACATTTGCTCGTATGGCAATGAATGACGAAGAGACCGTTGCCTTAACCGCCGGCGGTCACACTGTCGGTAAAGCACATGGTAACGGGGATGCATCTGTACTCGGCCCAGAGCCTGAAGGGGCAGAGATCGAAGATCAAGGCTTCGGCTGGCTAAACAAAACGTCACGTGGTATTGGCCGCGATACTGTTACGAGTGGCGTTGAAGGAGCATGGACAAGCAACCCAACCAAATGGGACAACGGTTACTTCCATTTGCTCTTTACTTACGACTGGTGGGTGACAAAAAGCCCCGCGGGCGCTTCACAATGGGAGCCTGTAAACATCAAAGAGGAAGACATGCCAGTTGATGTCGAAGACCCAACCATTCGCCGCAATCCGATAATGACCGATGCGGATATGGCCCTTAAGTTTGACCCAGAGTATCGTAAAATTGCAGAACGCTTCCGTGATGATCCTAAGTACTTCGAAGAAACGTTCGCACGCGCATGGTTTAAGCTGACCCACCGCGATTTAGGCCCGAAATCACGTTACCTTGGTCCAGATGTGCCAGCGGAAGATTTAATTTGGCAAGATCCCGTCCCGCCAGTCTCTTACCTACTAGCAGATGATCACATCGATTCACTTAAGAAAGCGATCCTCAATAGCGAACTGTCGATTGCTGAATTAGTGTCTACTGCTTGGGATAGCGCGCGCACTTACCGTGGTTCTGATCGCCGAGGAGGGGCAAATGGTGCACGTATTCGCTTCGCGCCGCAAAAAGACTGGATCGGTAATGAACCCGAAAGATTGTACAAGGTGCTTAGCGTACTCGATTCTATCCGCTTGACGCACAACTCCCCGATTAGCATGGCCGATTTGATCGTGCTTGCCGGTGGTGTTGGCATCGAAAAAGCAGCATCTAACGCAGGGTTAAACATTACCGTACCATTTAACCAAGGACGCGGTGACGCCACTGAGGATATGACCGATGCGGAATCATTTGATGTACTCGAACCGATTCATGATGGTTTCCGTAATTGGCTAAAATCGGATTATGTCGTCAGTGCAGAGGAGCTCTTACTAGAGCGAAGCCAATTAATGCAACTGACCGCCGTTGAAATGACGGTACTGGTTGGTGGTATGCGCGTGTTGGGGGCGAACTATGACGGTACTGCACACGGTGTGTTTACTGACAATGTTGGTGCATTAAGCAATGATTTCTTCGTTAATCTGACAGACATGAATTACTCATGGCATCCAACGGGTGACAATCAATACGAAGTTCGTGACCGACAATCTGGGCAAACTAAATGGACCGCTACACGGGTAGATTTGGTGTTTGGTTCCAATTCCATACTGCGCTCTTACGCTGAGGTTTACGCGCAAGATGACAACAAAGAGAAGTTCGTGAAAGACTTTGTGGCCGCATGGGTGAAAGTGATGAATGCGGATCGCTTTGATTTATAATTCATATGGTGAATAAATAACACCCATGACAAAGCAGTGCTACATATTGCACTGCTTTCCTCATTTTACACTCTGGTGCTATATACCACTACTGAACAATAACGCTTCACGCAACGTTATTTCACTCTCGATGTTATTTCACAAAGGACGCCACACGTTGACCAAATTGTTTTGCGGTTTCCAAATCCCCAGCACAGGGAGCTTCTTCTGGTAAAGCATCCGCAGGGCTCTGCGCCAGTAACCCGGCGGACCCACCAAGATAGTTAATATCGTTACGCTGCGCGTCTTTCGTATTAGCAGGCAATGCACCTATGCCTATCCAAACCATGCCATGTTGCATCGCCAATGTGATTAGGTATGAGATTGTCACGCCTTTATCGCCATTCATTGATGCTGAGTTAGTAAAACCTGCGGCGAACTTATCTTTCCAATCCATATTGAACCAACGCTTACTTGACGCATCGGCAAATTTTTTAAATTGCCATGAAACCATGCCCATGTACGTTGGTGAGCCAAATACAATGGCGTTCGCCTCATCTAACTGCTTCCATTGTTCTTCTGTAAGTTCACCATTTTCATCGATCTTAACCAAAACGGCATTCGCGCCCTCAGCGACTGCGTGAGCTTGCTTCTCTGTATGTCCATAACCACTATGATAAACGACTGCAGCTGACATGCTTATTCCCTCAATGTGAATGATTCAAACTACATTGTAGAATCGTTTATGTGCCTCACAAGGCATCTTAGTTGTAATCTGCGAAAGTAAGCAATATCGACGAGATATTATGTCGTTGTTTTTTCTCAACCAACGTTGCGTGCCACCATAAACACCTCATCTGCTGAATACAGGTTAGAGATGGTCGCTTCAATCTCTGCACCTAAGGTGTCTTTATCCAGATTCTTGACAAAGTTATCCGCTCCCGTTGTGACAACGACATGCTTTAACACTGCGTTTTTCTTGGCAAGTTTACCTTTCACTAAAGGCAATGTTTCAGTAATCAATTTACGTGCAATACCTTATCGAGACAAGGTGTCGAGCTACAAGGTTTCGCCAAAGTAAAACTGAGTTTCTAGATCAATACACCTTTGCTCGATTTTTGCCAAAGGATCGGTGATACGCTGCATAAGATGTTCAGCGGCGATCTTACCAATTTCTTCTCTGGGGGTTATCACGGTGGCAAGTGTTGGTTTGATCACCGATGAGATATTGTGACCATGAAAACCCACGATGGATACATCTTTTGGCACGCCCACATTCTGCCGTTGACACTCATAGAGCGCACCAATCGCGATGTCATCATTGGTACAAATGATGCCGTCCACCTCTGGGTGCTCTGCCAACATGTTTTTCATCAGCGTTGCGCCAAGCGTATATGACGACGATTCCATGGTGGTTATCACCAGAGGCTTTAAGTCTTGAGCCACCATAACCTGTTCGTAACCTTTAATTTTTTGCTTGGTACGCTCATCCATCCGCGCCGCGAGATAGGCAATGCGTTTTCGGCCTCTGTTGATTAGCTCTTTGGTGGCGTTCTGACTGGCTTTGATATTGTCAAAGCCAACCGCTTGCTGAAGCGGCTGCGAAATGGAGTCCATGATCTCAACAATCGGAATACCAGACGCGTTAAGAATCTTTTTCGAGCGCTCAGTGTGATAGCTTTCCGAAAGAATGATGCCATCAACATTGTAACCGAGTAGCGTTTCAATGCGTTTTTCTTCAACATGTTTCCCGTAACCATAGTGAGCAATCATGGCCTGATAACCATTGGGCTCAATCACTCCCTCAATGCCGCGCAGAACTTCATCAAATACTTGGTTAGTCAAGGAAGGAAGAAGCACACCAATCGAATAGCTTTTCGCTTTGGAGAGTATGTCGGGAGCGCGATTCGGTACGTAGCCTAGCTCTTTGACTACCTCGTCAATTTGTACTCCTACTGCTTCAGAGACCTTGCTTGGGTCTCTAAGAAAGCGGCTGACCGTCATTTTGGTGACCCCAACACGATCAGCAATATCTTGTAGGGTCGGTCTCTGTTTTTTCTGCATCATAGGACTTCAAAATAGAATTAGGACTAGACTACTATCATTTGTTGCAGCCATCATAACCTAAGTCCATCGCTTCCATCATCTCTGTTGGCATTGATACACCTGGAATCAAGGCGATAGGCTGACTAGCGGCATGCTTGAGTAAGCGGCATGCTTGAGTAAGCGCGCAGGCGCTCTCGGAGAGATGACAAACTTAGTGCCCGCTTTATCCGCTCTGGATAGTCGTGGTAAGCTCAATGCGCACTCACCATATCGTTGTATGAGGTCACGATAGCGAGATTGCTTTTGGTAAAATCGAGAATGGACCGTTTTTCTCGCTCTGTGGCGGCCGCAACCGTGTGAGCAAGGTCCCCACACGCAAGCGTAGCGCGCATTTTTCCTTTGCTGGCTGAACGCTCTATATTGTACAAGCAATTGTACAAGTACGTTTTGCGACAGGTTTTACTTCGCGGAACAATATTGTGTGCCACTTCGGCAATTACAGTGTTAATCGTCATGATAGTTTACCGATGGGCTGCTCGCGCTGCCCATTTTCTGTCAAATCCTAGACAGGATGTCTTGAGTAATTTCTGCTGGAGTCTGTCTAATATCAATATGTAACGCTTCGCTTTCTGAAGGTTCGACTAAGGTTTCAAATTGGCTCTCTAACATAGCAACACCTTTGAAATAGTGTCCTTGCCGTGCTTTATGCCTTGACCAAATAGTCTCAAAATCCCCTTTCAGATAGAAAAAGCGCAGCTCTTCACACTCATCTCGCAAAATATCTCGATATTCGGGTTTAAGCGCTGAACATGCCACAACCAGCTCGTCCTCTGTCTTTAGCAGCCTGTTAAGCCTCAGCAACCAAGACTCTCGATCCTCATCCGTTAATGGGATGCCACTTTGCATTTTCTGGACACTGCCTGGTGAGTGATAATCATCGCCATCAAAAAACGGAATGTTTAGCGCTTTAGCAAGTGACTCGCCGATTGATGACTTCCCACATCCGGAAACGCCCATAACGATGTACTTCTTTTTCATACTTATTATCTCTATCAACGCCGTCGGACAAGCTTATTTCCACCACAGAGCAAGCTCTGGGAAAATAATCACCAAGGCCAGAACCGAAATCTGTAAACCAATAAACGGAAGTAGCGAACTAAAGATCTCACCAAGGCTAATATCCTTTGGCGCAACCGACTTCAGATAGAAGGCAGCAGGGCCAAAAGGTGGTGATAGGAAAGCGACCTGCATGTTCAAGCAGAACACTACGCCGAACCAGATGGGGTCCATGCCTAGGCTAGTAATGATGGGGACGAAGATGGGCATAGTCAGTAGTGCGACACCGACCCAGTCAAGAAACATTCCTAACACAAATAGAATGACCATCATGATCAGTAGTGTTGTCATGGCATTGCCGCCACTGAGTGCCAGAATGATCTGCTCAACAAAGTTGATACCACCCATGAGATTGTAAACACCCACCAGCGCTGAAGCGCCGATACCAATCCACATGATCATGCCGCAAGTGCGCATGGTCGCGATGGCAGACTCTTTGACCATAGTCCAATTCAGTTCACCCCGAATAGCCGCACTTACTGCGATTCCCACAACGCCAAGTGCTGATGCTTCAGTCACCGAGGCCACCCCAGTATAAATACTACCGAGGACAGTAGCGACCGATAGCAGAGGAAAGAACAGAGCTTTGAAATAACTTGGGTGCTCTTTGACATCTTCTTCTAACTCTTGGGCGGACGGCAACGGCGCTAAACTCGGATTTAACTTACAACGAATCAGTACATAAGCGATGTAAAACAGAGCAAGGATGAACGCGGGCAAAAACGAAGCTTTGAATAGGTCACCAATTGAAACCGATGCGGAAAGGCCATAAATGATGAGCACAATGCTCGGCGGTAACATAGTCCCAAGCGCGCCCCCCGCACAAGTGGTACCAATCGCCAATTTGCGGTCATAACCCAGACGGAGCATTTGCGGTAGCGCTAGAATACCCAGTAGTACCGTTTCTCCACCAATCACTCCCGACATCGAAGCAAGGATGACCGCGACAATCAGAGTTTGAACCGCAACACCACCACGGACTTTACGACCAACGCTTTTCATCGCGTCAAACAGATCTCTTGCAATACCCGAACGGTCAAGCAATGCCGCCATCAAAACAAACATGGGGACGGCGAGAAATACATAGCCATTCACAAAACTATAGATTCGACTAGTGACCAATGGCAGTGCATCAACACCGAACCAGCCAAGGGTGAAAACAAGGGCTACCAAACCTGTCACAAAAGCGAGTTGCATACCCGTTAGCAGCAGGCCAATCATCAAAGCGAGCATTAATAAGCTTCCGGAAGCGATACCAATAGACGAAAGCTCACCAAAGATCACGTATGAGGCCAACCAGATCAACGCAGCAAAAACAACGGCACCACCAGAGAAAAATGCCAAACGTAGACGATTATCTGATTCGGCTTTGGCAGGAGATAAATTAAGCATTGATCTCTTCCTTTAGTTCTTTTATTTCATTAATCAGATGTAGTAAAAACTGAATGAACATTACACAAACTGTCAACAGAATCAGTCCCTTAAGAAGTGCCGGGAATGCAGGATTCCAGGCAGTTCCTGAAGTCTCTAACCTCAGCTCGCCCCAAGGCGCGAACCATGAGCTGTTGACCATTTGCCAAGCCGCATAAACAAGTAAGCCGCTAAACAGCAAACCTGCTAAGTGGTGAAAAATATTGAGGTAATGCTTTGTTCTCTGTGAAACCGAATCATAAATAAGTGCGACTCGTACATGCTTATCGGTCGCTAGTGCGTATGCGCCGCCAATCACAAATAGCGAACCACCGATAAACGAAGCCGTTTCGTGAACCCAAATGGTTGGTGCATCAAAAACGTAACGGCTCACGACTTCATAAAATGAGATGATGACGGTGAAGGCAAACAGTAAACTGAGTATTTCGCTCACCTTAGCAATGGCTTTGTCTAGGATGTTTATGGGCATTTCAGCCACTTTTGTGTCTGAGTTTTTCATCGTGCTGTATCCAGAATAAAGGGAGATGAAACCACCTCCCTATGTGTTGTGGCTTATAGAAGACCCGCACCTTTTAGGTATGTGGTAATTGAGTCATAGACTTTTTGAGCGTTTGGCGAACGCTGAGCATATTTTTCCCATTCCCCCATCGCGATTTGACGGAACTTCTTACGCTCTTCCTGAGACCAGTCATGAATCGTAATACTTGGATTGGCTTGCGCCTCTTTAACTGCCGCTTGGTCAGCAATGCGCAGCTGTGTGGTGATGTCTTGAGCGAAATCACGTACCGAGACCGTCATAATCTCTTGCAAATCGGCTGGCAGTTTGTCCCATTTCTTCTGGCTCATTGAGATATCAATGGTAGGTAAAGAGTGGAAACCTGGCTGAACTGGGTGTAGCGCAATATCATTCATCCCAGCACTGTGGTTAGTCGAGAAAACGGTATAGTCAGCAGCATCGATCACGCCCTTGCTCAAACCGGTAAAGACTTCAGAACCCGGTAAGTTAACCGGTGTTGCGCCTGCGGCAGCAAAAACTTGCTGAACCAGACCTTCCGGTGCACGAAGTTTTAACCCTTTGAGGTCATCAACACCATTAATTGGCACTTTGGAAACGAACGATTCAACACCTGTTGTTGAGCCGCCGATATATTTCACACCGTAAGGCGCATAAAGCTCAGTCATCATTTCATAGCCGCCGCCGTAGTTGATGTACTCAAGTAGTTGGCGAGTATCTGACCAAGCACCTACCATGTTACCGATAAGACCAAACGCAGGATCTTTACCTGAGAAATAGCCCGTAGCGGTAATGTGGCCGTCGAGAACGCCCATTTTGATAGAGTCTAGCGTTTCGGTGTGTTTTACCACTGCACCTACCGGGAGTAGGTCGATTTCAATTCGACCCGCAGACATTTTTTCTACAGTCTCTGCCCACTCTTTTTGTACTTGGAAGTTCTTATCTCCAGATGGGTCACTCGACTGAAACTTGAAGTTGAAATCAGCAGCAAGTACAGAAGTGGAAAGTAGAGTGGTAGCGACAGCGAGAGATAGGGTTTTGAGGGTAATGTTCATGAGTAGATCCTTTTCTCTCTTTTATTTTAGTAATATGTTACCGGGAACCATAATAATGTTATCGGTAACATTGGGTAACATCTAAGAGACTGATCACAATTGATTGAATAGTGCTGAAGCTAAACAGCACACTATCAAGTTTAAGGAAGGCTGGGGTCGTGCTGATCATGTTCGGAGGTTTAACAACTCACTCAAACGGTTGCTGTCGATAGAGAGATGTGTCTAGAAGGTTCTGTCGTAATGTCGATTGTCGATTGTCGATTGTCGATTGTCGATTGGAGATTGGAGATTGGGGATTGGGAAAGCGAAGATTTTAAAACCCGCCGAAAGTTCACTTCCAACGCCCTATCACCAGCTATGAATTAGCTGAATTCTGCGCTCTGCTCGGCTATTCAGGCACAAAAATGGCTTCAATAATGCTAAAAACCGATGGTGCTATAAAGAGCGTCCTAAAGGAAACGATTGGGTTTACCCAAGCTCAAGGGATAGATGATGGAGAACGTGAACACATAGAACGATGTGCATCACTCATCCAAACAGAGTGTGAATACTTGCTAGCGCAAGCCGACAATGTGCCAATGACTTTGCTAAATTAGATAAACACGGATTAAGCCAGCTATTGCGAATTGCTGAGACACAAGCTTGTCAGAATAAAGAAGAGCCTGCTTCATACTTAGAAACTGTTTATTCTGATAGCTTGAGAGCGTCTTTTAATTTCGCAACTTCTGATTATGGAGAGTATGGTTTGCCCTCTTGCATAGCTGTATGTTCAACACCAGTGTAACACTTAAAAATTTAATACTAAGTGGGTAAGAGAGATAGCAATGGTTAGTAGAAAAACTTGGATGCATTGTGTATATAATAGAAGAAACTATTTCAACTTATTAATTGTTATTAATATATCGTTCAGCATTTGCAAATAACTTATCGCACAATTTTTTCTGTGCCATATACTCTGATGAACCTTCGTTCATACATTCAAGAATTTCTTTAGCTTCTTGATATTCTTTTACCATAACAGCAAATCGTTCTTCGAAGTTATTTTTCTTCGTTTTCTTGCTTGATTTTCTTACTGGTTTTCTCATATCACTTCTTACCTTATAGATCCCAATTTTTTCTTATCGTTCTAACAAAATATTTTAAATTTTATGAATACTATTAGAACAGTCATCTGTACTAGATATCTTACTTTTGTCCGTATTGAATTTATACTTCGTTGATGGTTTTTTCAAAACTCAGTCTCCTTCTCTAACCTGGATATAAAAAAATAAACTCTTCCCGCATGAATCTTTAATTTGGCCAGGATTTTCAAATTCAAAATAATGAAAAATTGAGTTCAAAGAGTCTGGTATTTAATCTAGGAAGAATATGACGCTTTAGTACATCACTATTTAACTTATGTATGGTAGCAGACCAAAAACCATCACCATCATGAAAACAACATCTTATAACGAACAAATAATTTTTTGTCCTTTGGTTATTCCCTGTTCACACAGAAAACAATACCAAATATGTCTTTCGATTAGTTTTTCGAATCATCGGACTCATTATTAAATATAAAGAAAAAAGATCTCTCCTATCGAAGAGATCTTTTTATAATCTTTATACTAAAGTAACGTTGCCAGCTTGTGGTCCTTTGTTACCTTGTTCAACATTAAAAGAAACCTTTTGGCCTTCCGCTAATGTTTTGAAACCTTCGCTAGCAATTGATCTGAAATGAACGAATAGGTCAGCGCCACCGTTGTCAGGTGTGATGAATCCAAAGCCTTTAGTTTCGTTAAACCATTTTACTGAGCCAGTTGTTTTATTTGACATAATATATCTCGATACATTGAATGAATTAAAAAGAAAGCTACTAAATAAGGAATGAAGAAAAAGGTATCGCAGGATAGATATGACGAACTTAATCGAATAAAAACTGAGAAGATCTTGAACTAAATATATTACCAATAGCTCACCGTTTGAGCTGACGACACTATACACTATGTACACATAATAGATATGTATTTCTTCATTTAATTTTATTGTCTATTAAATCAATTACTTAAACACCAACACCTGGTAAATGTATGGTTACGTAAATTGAAAATCAACAGTATTATTAGAATAATTATTGTAAAACCGATATTCGATACAAGGATGATGCCTGTTTCTAACGTCAAATGGGCCAGTTCTGCATTACGACGATACCATCATATTATGATGACTCTCTCAATCCAAAAACGTTCCATTGCCTCAAAAACATCTGCGTTATGTAGATCCGACATATAGCTATGATTAATAACATAAATTTTTTCTGCTTGCTCTTGAGCTTGAAGTCTTAATTGACTACTCAAGAGAATCGTTCCGTCACTACTTTCACCGAGACTCGAATTCCCTTTTTTATAAGCAAAAATCAATAATTGTGGCGGATATTGATTTTGAAAGGACTGACACCATCACTTAGTTTGTTAAATCTCGTCATTCTGAACCGCGAGGTACGAGCATGATTCAGAATCTACTAAACAATTTCCGTGTTGTTCAGGTCAGTCATTAGTTTAGAAGCGTACTTTCTGAGATTCCTAGTCTCGTGTGGACTCGCTGGAATGACAGCTTTCACTTGCACCGAGAGTAATACCCCTACTCTATCACTGAAAATAGAACAAAACATAAACACCAAGTTCAAAAAAGACGAGCTAATTGGTTCGCCTTGTATGATCAGGACTTGATGACTCGCTTTTGTGCAAAAAAGAGTCAGCCTAACGGTCTGACTCTTTTGAATGAGAACACACGGTATCGTGGAAGAACTTATAGGGCGGTGGCAGGTTACATTCGCTTTAAAGGTTTAACCACACTGTCTAAACCTTCAATTTTCAGTGCAAGGCAAAGCTTCAACAAATCACCTAGCTCCCCTTCTGGGAAATCCTTCTTATCAAACTAAAAGAAAACAACTTTCTTTGGGAATATCCTTCATTCTATTGCTTTAGCTCACCTATTGCCCTTGGCGGCGTTACTAACCCCATTATTTTAATTACAACAGCAAAGCAACCGTTGACTTGTCTATAGGTTCATAGTTTAAAGTCCACATCTAAATGATGAGTCCGCCCTTGTCCACACACCTCCAATGGCAGAAACCACGAGCGAGTGATACTTAAAACGATTCAATCTCAGCAATACTTAGGGTGATTCGGATAACCCGTGAACACTTCCAAGCAAAAGGTCAATCTATGAACGTCAAGCATGAAAGAAACTTCCTAAAGTTATTTTTTCTTTCCACCCTACTGCTAGTACTGTCAGCATTCAGTGGTTTCAGCACAGCGGAACCGCTTGCTAGCTCCCGATACGGCGTTGCGAATACAGACGATGGGGAAATAATTGCCTATAGCGTAACTGGGAGTGGCGATACCGCCATGATCTTTGTTCACGGTTGGAGTCTGGATAGCCGCTTATGGCAAAACCAAATTGATTTCTTTTCGCCCCAATACAAGGTAATCACGCTGGATTTGGCTGGACACGGCAATTCATCGTTCAATCGAAAAGAGTACACCATGCCTGCTTTTGCCAGTGACATTAAAGCGGTAATGAAGAAAGAAGACATCGACAACGCAATTTTGATTGGTCACTCTATGGGCGGCGGCGTGATAGCAGAGGCAGCGAAGCTAATGCCGAAAGAGGTCATTGGCATTATCGGTGTCGATACCTCGCAAAATGTGGCCGCGCCTTTATCGCAGGCCGATCTCAACATGATGACCAAACCATTTGAAGAAGACTTTCACGCTGGTATGACAGAGTTCGTAAAGAATGCGTTCCCAGCAGACGTTGATCCTGATGTGCTGGAATGGGCAACGCAAGATATGGCCTCTGCGCCCAAAGATATCGCACTTAATCAGTTCCGCCATTACTTGGGGCAGTACATCACAGGGGAGTCATATCGCGTATTTGAAAGTATCAATGTGCCTGTGGTGTTAGTAAATGCACGCTTATGGCCGACCGATTCTGAAACCAACAAAAAACACATCAAAAACTACAACGTCTATTTCATTGAGGATTCAGGACACTTCCCAATGCTAGAACAGCCAGAGAAGTTTAATCAGCTTCTCTTAAAAGCAGCGCAATCTATTCAATGATTTACAATATCAAGGCTCTTTTTGTATTAACAAAGAGAGCGTAAACCTTGCGCTTTTTAGATCGCTCGTTAGCTACTCAATTGGAATTTTTTCCAAATGTTGTAATCGTTAACGAGCGGTTTCGGATAATTTTGTAATGACGAGGTTGGAGCAACATGGCGGTCGATTCTGAATAATAACGGCGTTGATACTAGCCAGAACACTGCGCTCTGGCTTCCTTGGTTAAAAGATCACCCTGTCGATTCAGGGCTTACCGTTGCTTCGATGGTTACACCCGCTTTAACGGCCGATTCACCGATTCCAGCCCTTCTATTTTGAATTCTAGCGCCATCAACATTCCCAGCTCCCCCTCTGGAAAGTCTTGCTTTTGGAACCAATAAAAAACAAATTCCTACGGGAGTTTCATTTATTGCTGTCATTACTGAGGAAACATGACGGGAAACGCCCATCAACTCTGCCTACAAATCCAGTTACTGTTTTTATCTGCAAGCGAACTTTACTTCCCTGTAACCAGGACGCCACAGCAGAAAGTGGTACGTAGTTGCCCTTGTTGCCATCATGAAATGGCTTGTGTTGGAGTCAGCCGACCGAGTTAGCCGAAAGGCAGAAAGAATAAGGATAATGGAGACAGCTATGACAGATGGGGCGCCTATGACTAGAGCTTAACAGACTGCTCAGCTAAAGGTGTGAAGCTATCAGGCTGCACATCATACCACCGTTCGCTTCAAGAAAAGTCACATCTTATCAAGACGCTAAACTCACCAGACACAATTTACAAATAAAGAAGAGGCTCGGGCTTGTTCAACTCTGAATAAAGCTGTCGGCTGCGCGACAGCTATTCTTATTTGTTAGACGACATTTCTATGTTTGACTTCTTTCTTATACGAAGATCATTGTAATAACTCACTTTGGTGCACTCAGGTATTGCTAACTCATACAGAGAGAGCACAAACAGAAATACCAATAAAGTCTGAACGTGATCGAATGGAACATCAGTGAGCCCAGACACGGCGTACACGACTACTATCGACCCAATTGACAATTGAGATTCTGAAGACAACTCCCGCCATCTCATCAACGAACCGAATATGATCAATATCAGCAGACCAGCTCCGACCACGCCGCGACGAACCAGAGTGTCAATATATTGGTTGTGGTAGTGATCCCACCGTATAAAAGCAGGGGCGATAATCCCCTCATCCGCTAACTCCCTCCTGTGAGCCTCATGATGCTCACCCAAGCCAACTAAAGGTTTCTCCATCAATGAATGCACGCTAATCTGCCACAACCCCAAACGGATACCAATAGAGGTGTGTGTATCATTTGCCTGAATGGACTCAACCTCCCTTTGAGTCTCTTCGCTGCGCTCAATAATGGCGTTCATATTCAGAAACATAGATCCAGCCATAAGCACCAGCATCAAGCCCAAACGGCGCACTGTTCCCACTCGCTGAAACCAGCTAAACCAAAACACAACAATCAGTGCAACAAAGAACGCTAATATTGTTCCGCGACTCTGACCCATAATAAGGGAGTTAAAGCTTAAGGTTAACGCTGATACATTTACATATAGTTTGACAGGGTCGGGTTGCCACATACCACGAACAAACGCAAGCATCGCGACTGACGCAGAGATCGTTGTAAATGGGATTGCGTTAATCACCCACAAAGACCTAGGCACCATCCATACGTAATGATACAAAACAGCATTAACACACAAGACGATTGAAACAAGCAATAAGAACCACTCAAGATTCGATAATAGCCTAGAAGCCATATATTTAGGCAAAGCAAGAAAAAAAAGAAATGCAACCGCGTAGCCTCTCAACAGAGCATTTGAAACGCCACCATTATATTCTTTATACAAGACAGCCGTGACCACGAGCAAGCTTAGCACCTGTACCCAACGACTACTCTTATAACGATGCCACATGGCATGTAACCCGCAACGCCAGATTGATATCAGTACCGATAGCACCACAAGACCAACTAGAGCCTTATAGGCATCATGGGCTATCAACTGCCCCCCAAACACCCAAACCATAACTGGCAGGGCAAGGATGCAATCCCACAATATGCTAGGCGAGGTGTCGCACCTGTGCGCTTGATTTGAATAACTCATCATGACGCCTCACCTTTTTCACTAACCTCAGAAAAGTCATTAACCTTAGACTTAAGCGCCAACTGGTAGTATTCGTGACACATTGATTCAACTGTAAATTTCGACTGCTGAGGAGTAATGAAACGAGATGGGTCTCGGTCGAATTCACGAAGCTTCTCCGTTAAACTGGGTACACTCAGATCACTCAGGCAGTGCTGGTGGCTTTCGCCAACAATCTCACTAGGTCCACTTTCACAATTGGTTGAAATGATCGGCTTACCCAATAACTGTGCCTCGATCAAAACCATCCCCAATCCCTCGTAATCGGAGGAAAGTATTAAACCTTCTGACCTAGCAATCCAAGGATATGGATTACGAACAAAACCCAAAACATGGATACGTCCCGCTGCTTGAGGGTGAGCTTCCAGAATTTTCTCCACAAGCGGTGCCCACACCTTATCTTTCTGCCCAATCAACACCAGATCTCTGTCTTCGATTCCTGATGCGATGTACGCTAGAACAAGACGATCATGCCGTTTGGCTGAGCCAAAATTCCCCACATGTATTAGGTAAGGTCGGCTAAACTCAACCTTGGCTTGGGCTGCGCAACGGATATCCTCTACCGATAATCCATTGGGGATCACTCGCGTAGGTAGATCTCCCAAGCAGTTGTGCACACTTCTCTCAACACCTTCAGAGACACAAACCAACGACCCCCGACGATATATACTCTGAAATTTCTTCTTCCGTAGCCAAAGAGTCAGCCAATTACCGTTAGTGAATTTATTGCGACAAAGGTTTGTGTGAATCACATGATGGATATTGGCAAACTTGGTATGGCACATGATCTTTGACACCGCATCTTGGTGACACAAAATCAACTCTGGTTCATATGAGATATGCTGACCAATATACGCTTCTATCAGTCGAGCCTTGGCCTTATTACTGAGCCGGATATTCAGCGCAGTACGCAATTGGGTATTTACCTCATGGACATGAATACCACTAGGGACGGTCATTTTTCCCTGATAAGGTTTCGTAGTGAGAATGTGGACATCAGTGTCTGGGTATTGTCGAATTAATCCTTTACTGAGTTCAATTACTGACCTCTCCACTCCCCCCCCAGATAAATGTGGCACAATGGATAGAATGATTTTCTTATTCATATTTAACAACTTTTCTTGATATGATTCATTGAGCTGCGACATCCATAGACAATCTTTGCTCATGGTACTTGTATATGAGAAGTTCATGCCCACAAGTTTCATTTGAGACACTTTACATATCGACGCCCGATTGTACCTGATTCCGCTCACAGCGCATACAGAAACTAGCCGTCACTTACCCACCGAGCAACAGAATGGCTAAGCGAGCACTTACGGTACATAACGAAACAACGCTGGTCGAAAAAGTTGAAGTTTAGTTAATGAAAATACTGGATAAATTATGTTTTGTTGCACTTCCTTGTTATTTATGATTATTGGCATCGAAATGATGTCAATATAAGCTACAGATATACTATTTTTGCACCATCAACCTTAAGAGTTTTGGCTTATTTAGATCTTTAGGGATGCTTTCGATTTCAGGATCAGATATGCCGCCCTGAAACGGAAACATTGCTCGGATAAAATTCTTCATAGCTGTAACCTTTGATTGTCTACTTTTCAGAATTCGCTCTTGAATGGTTACAACGATATCAGTCTTTGATTACTTTTCCGATGGCTTAACTTGAGCCTTGGGCTTCTCTTTCTCCATTACTTGCACCGTTGTTTGGATTAAATGCTGAGCCAACTTCATTTTTACAGTTGGAACAGATTTTCACATGCAAATTTAACTACTTCTGTAACCCTCCCCGAAAAACTGGTCGCTCGCAATTAGAGGTTTTCCGTTTACACTGAAACAAACGGAGAACGCAT